>NZ_BAAGVK010000022.1:0-70021 GCF_054780915.1 Hydrogenophaga aquatica
TCAAGCTGATCGCTCCGATCGCCATGGAAGAAGGTCTGCGCTTCGCTATCCGCGAAGGCGGCCGTACCGTGGGCGCCGGCGTGGTTGCCAAGATCATCGACTGATCGTTGATTTCGTAGGGGTATAGCTCAATTGGCAGAGCGTCGGTCTCCAAAACCGAAGGTTGGGGGTTCGATTCCCTCTGCCCCTGCCACCTGATTGGGAAGATCGTCAAAAATCTTCCCGTCACGAGTGGATTCAAGAAGCCCGCCGAAGTCGTAAGACCTCTGGTGGGCTTGCGTTTCTGATGGCGCAAGATTGTTGAGTGCAGGATTCATGGCCACAACTGATGTAGAAACCGTTGGCTCGGGAGCCGACAAAGCCAAGCTCGTCGGCGCGGTGATACTCGCCTTGGCGGGCTTTGTGGCGTTTTACCTGCTGTCGGCCCGGGGGCCTATGGTTCAGTGGGGCGCGCTGCTGCTTGCTCTGGCCGCCGCCGTGGTGGTTTTTGCGGTGTCCGATTCGGGCAAGCGCCTTGCCGCCTACGGCAAGGATTCCGTCAAGGAAGTCAAGAAGGTCGTCTGGCCCACGCGCCGCGAGGCCATCCAGATGACGGCTTATGTGTTCGCCTTCGTGTTCGTGATGGCCCTGTTCTTGTGGTTGACCGACAAGACGCTCGAATGGGTGCTCTACGATCTGGTGCTGGGTTGGAGGTAAAGATGACGGAACAAACGGCAGTCGCTGAAATGAACGCGGCACCCGCTGAGGGCATGCGCTGGTATGTGGTGCATGCCTATTCCGGCATGGAAAAGGCAGCCGAGCGCAACATTCTTGAGCGTGTGCAACGCGCAGGCATGCAGAGCAAGTTCGGTCGCATCCTCGTGCCGACCGAAGAGGTGGTCGAGGTCAAGAACGGCCAGAAGCGCACCACCGAGCGCAAATTCTTCCCAGGCTACGTGCTGGTGGAAATGGTGATGGACGACGAAACCTGGCACCTGGTGAAAAACACCAGCAAGGTGACGGGTTTCGTTGGCGGCGCCCGCAACCGCCCCACCCCCATTTCCGAAGAGGACGTGCAGAAGATCATTGGTCAGATGCAGGAAGGCTCCGACAAGCCGCGTCACAAGGTCGAGTTCGTCATTGGCGAATACGTGCGTGTCAAGGAAGGCCCGTTCACCGACTTCAACGGCACGGTCGAGGAAGTCAACTACGAAAAGAACAAGCTGCGCGTGTCGGTCACGATCTTCGGGCGTGCCACCCCCGTCGAGCTGGAGTTCAATCAAGTCGAGAAGACCTGAGTTTGCGCGGAAGGCGCGCCTGCGTCTTGCGTAGCAGATCGATTTTCAGATAGAATTAAGAGTTTCGCCGGCGCGCGTTGTCGCTCCGGCGTTTTTCGCTGGCGGCATCGGCCCGACGTCAGCGGGTGAATCAAGCGGGTCTTCACCGCGAGGAGGTTGCGTCACCAAACAGGTGGCGGGCCGCATGAACTCGCAGGAGCTTAAACATGGCGAAGAAAATCGTCGGCTTCATCAAGCTGCAAGTGCCAGCTGGTAAGGCCAACCCCTCCCCCCCGATCGGTCCGGCGCTGGGTCAGCGCGGTCTGAACATCATGGAGTTCTGCAAGGCGTTCAACGCCCAGACCCAGGGCGTCGAGCCCGGTCTGCCGCTGCCGGTGGTGATCACCGCCTTCGCGGACAAGAGCTTCACCTTCATCATCAAGACTCCCCCGGCCACGACGCTGATCAAGAAGGCGATCAAGCTGGACAAGGGTTCTTCCGTGCCGAACAAGAACAAGGTTGGCAAGATCACCCGTGCTCAGCTCGAGGAAATCGCCAAGACCAAGATGAAGGACATGACCGCTGCCGATCTGGACGCTGCAGTCAAGACCATCGCTGGTTCCGCCCGTTCCATGGGCGTGATTGTGGAGGGCGTGTGACATGGCCAAGCTGACCAAGAAGCAAAAAGCTTTTGAAGGCAAGGTGGACTCCACCAAGCTGTACCCCCTGACCGAAGCTCTGGCTATCGTCAAGGAGTGCGCAAACGCCAAGTTCGACGAGTCGATCGACGTGGCTGTTCAACTGGGTGTGGATGCGAAGAAATCCGACCAGGTCGTGCGTGGCGCCGTGGTGCTGCCCAATGGCACTGGCAAGACCAAGCGCGTGGCTGTGTTCGCCCAGGGCGCCAAGGCTGAAGAAGCCAAGGCTGCTGGCGCTGACGTCGTTGGTTTCGATGATCTGGCCGCCGACATCAAGGCTGGCAAGATGGACTTCGACGTGGTGATCGCCTCTCCCGATGCGATGCGCGTGGTGGGTACCCTGGGTCAGATCCTGGGTCCCCGTGGCCTGATGCCGAACCCCAAGGTCGGCACCGTGACGCCCGACGTGGCCACGGCTGTCAAGAACGCCAAGGCTGGTCAGGTGCAGTTCCGCGTGGACAAGGCCGGTATCGTGCACGGCACGATCGGTCGCCGCTCTTTCGACGCCGACAAGCTGCAGGGCAACCTGGCAGCGCTGATCGAGGCACTGAACAAGGCCAAGCCGGCTTCGTCCAAGGGCCAGTACCTGCGCAAGGTGGCCGTGTCGTCCACCATGGGCGTGGGCGTGCGTGTGGACGTGGCTTCCATCGCGGCCTGATCGTGAGGAATCTCGGGCTGTCACTGCGGTGATGGCCCGACATGGTGGGCCCGCCGGTCGCAAGTCCGGTGGGGCCATCCAAGACCGCTGGTGCATTTTGTCCATATGGGCAGCTTGCTTAATCATCCAGCGCAGATGGCGATCCCGCCGCAGATGGATACTTTTCCAAAAACGGTTGATCGCTGCAAACAGGTGCATGGAACGGTTCGCTGAACCATGCTTTTTAAGGAGTAGACCTTGAGTCTGAATCGCAGTGAGAAGCAAGCCGTCATCGAAGAGGTGTCGGCACTCGCCGCTAAAGCTCAAACGCTCGTGATGGCGGAATACCGTGGCATCACGGTCGCCGACCTGACCAAGTTGCGTGTCGACGCTCGCAGCAAGGGTGTGAGCCTGAGTGTTCTGAAGAACACCCTGGCCCGCCGTGCTGTCGCTGGCACTGGCTTCGAGGCAGGCGCCGACCAGATGTCCGGTCCGCTGATCTACGGCTTCTCGGAAGACGCGGTCGCCGCCGCCAAGGTGGTGGCCGACTTCGCGAAAACCAACGACAAGTTGGTGATTCGCGGTGGCGTGTATTCCGGCAAGGCCCTGGACGCGAACGGCGTTAAGCAACTCGCAAGCATCCCTTCCAAGGAAGTGCTGCTGGCTCAGTTGCTGGGCTTGATGCAATCCCCCATCTCTCGCACCGCACGTGTGCTGGCCGCTCTGGCCGAGAAGAAAGGCGAGGCGCAGGCTGCCTGATTGCAGTCTGTTCCCAACCATCAGTTTTTAGGAAATCAAAATGGCATTCGATAAAGACGCATTTTTGACCGCTCTGGACAGCATGACGGTCATGGAACTCAACGACCTGGTGAAAGCCATCGAAGAGAAGTTTGGTGTGAGCGCTGCCGCCATGGCCGCTCCCGCTGCTGCTGGTGGTGGCGCCGCTGCTGCCGCTGCTGAAGAGAAGACCGACTTCGACCTGGTGCTGGCTGAAGCTGGTTCCAACAAGGTGTCCGTGATCAAGGCCGTGCGTGAAATCACCGGTCTGGGCCTGAAGGAAGCCAAGGATCTGGTTGACGGCGCTCCCAAGACCGTCAAGGAAGCCATGCCCAAGGCCGACGCTGAAGCCGCCAAGAAGAAGCTGGAAGAAGCTGGCGCCAAGGCCGAGCTCAAGTGATTCGGTGGGAGCTTGCGGGCTCCCATGCGAATGCTCCAAGGCTGGTTGCAAGACCAGCCTTTCGGCGTTTCTCGAAAACGCTGAAAAACTGATTGGAAACAGTCCGTTTTTCAGTGTCTTCTGACCCCGACTGCAGAAGACGGCTTGGTTCGGGCCTGTGTGCAACGCACGGGCCGTCCGCCACTGACTGGTAGAGGCCAGTCGCCAAGATCCAGGGGAGTGCGTTATCGCCCGCTCCTGTTGAACAGTCGCCGCAGACCTCAAGCCCGGAGATCTCATGGCTCAATATTCATTCACCGAACGCAAGCGCATCCGCAAGAGTTTTGGCAGCCGCGAAAACGTGCTGGAAATTCCCTACCTGCTGCAGATGCAGAAGGATGCCTACACCGCGTTCCTGCAAGCCGACATGGCGCCGCGCAAGCGTGCGTCCGAGGGTCTGCAGGCCGCGTTCGAGTCGGCCTTCCCCATCGTGTCCCACAACGGCTTCGTGGAAATGAAGTTCGTGGAATACAACCTGGCCAAGCCGGCCTTCGACGTTCGTGAGTGCCAGACCCGTGGTCTGACCTTCGCTTCGGCCGTCCGCGCGCGCGTGCAGCTCATCATCTACGACCGTGAATCCTCCACGCCGCAGTCCAAGGTGGTCAAGGAAGTGAAGGAGCAGGAGGTCTACATGGGCGAAGTGCCCCTGATGACCGACAAGGGCTCCTTCATCATCAACGGCACGGAGCGCGTGATCGTCTCCCAGCTGCACCGTTCGCCCGGTGTGTTCTTCGAGCACGACAAGGGCAAAACCCACAGCTCGGGCAAGCTGCTGTTCTCCGCTCGCATCATCCCCTACCGTGGCTCCTGGCTCGACTTCGAATTCGATCCGAAGGATCTGCTGTACTTCCGTGTCGACCGCCGCCGCAAGATGCCGGTCACGATCCTGCTCAAGGCCATCGGCCTGAACCCCGAGCAGATCCTGGCGAACTTCTTCGTCAACGACCATTTCCGCCTGATGGACAGCGGCGCCCAGATGGCGTTTGTGTCCGAGCGCCTGCGTGGCGAGGTGGCCCGTTTCGACATCACCGACAAGTCGGGCAAGGTGATCGTCGCCAAGGACAAGCGCATCACCGTGCGCCACACCCGCGAGCTGGAGCAGTCCGGCACGACCCACATCACCGTGCCCGAGGACTTCCTGCTGGGCCGTGTTGTTGCCAAGAACATCGTGGACCCCGACACCGGGGAAATCATCGCCAAGGCCAACGACGAGCTGACCGAGACTCTGCTCAAGAAGCTGCGCAGCGCCGGCATCCAGGAACTGCCCTGCCTGTACACCAACGAACTGGACCAGGGCGCCTACATCAGCCAGACCCTGCGTACCGACGAGACGACCGACGAGTTCGCTGCCCGCGTGGCCATCTACCGCATGATGCGCCCCGGCGAGCCGCCGACCGAAGACGCTGTTCAGGCCCTGTTCCACCGCCTGTTCTACAACCCGGACACGTACGACCTGTCGCGCGTCGGCCGCATGAAGTTCAACGCTCGTGTCGGGCGTGACGAGTCCACTGGCCCGATGGTGCTGTCCAACGAGGACATCCTGGCCGTGGTCAAGATCCTGGTGGATCTGCGCAATGGCAAGGGCGAGGTGGACGACATCGACCACCTGGGCAACCGCCGTGTGCGTTGCGTTGGCGAACTGGCCGAGAACCAGTACCGCACCGGTCTGGCACGTATTGAAAAGGCTGTGAAGGAGCGTCTGGGTCAGGCCGAGCAAGAGCCGCTGATGCCGCACGACCTGATCAACTCCAAGCCGATCTCCGCGGCGCTCAAGGAGTTTTTCGGCGCGTCCCAGCTGTCGCAGTTCATGGACCAGACCAACCCCCTGGCCGAGATCACGCACAAGCGCCGTGTCTCCGCCCTGGGCCCGGGTGGTCTGACCCGCGAGCGCGCAGGCTTCGAGGTGCGCGACGTGCACGTCACGCACTACGGCCGCGTGTGCCCTATCGAAACGCCTGAAGGTCCGAACATCGGTCTGATCAACTCGCTGGCGCTGTACGCCCGTCTGAACGAGTACGGCTTCATCGAGACCCCGTACCGCCGCGTGGTGGACGGCAAGGTGACCAACCAGATCGACTACCTGTCTGCCATCGAGGAAGGCAAGTACGTGATCGCCCAGGCGAACGCGACGCTGGATGCCGAAGGCCGCCTGACCGGCGAGCTGGTGTCTGCCCGCGAAAAGGGTGAATCCATCCTGACGGCGCCCGAGACGGTCCAGTACATGGACGTGTCGCCCGCGCAGATCGTCTCCGTGGCTGCTTCGCTGGTCCCCTTCCTGGAGCACGACGACGCGAACCGCGCACTGATGGGCGCCAACATGTCGCGCCAGGCCGTGCCGGTGCTGCGTCCCGAGAAGCCGATGGTGGGTACGGGCATCGAGCGCGTGGCCGCGATCGACTCCGGCACCGTGGTCACCGCCAAGCGCGGTGGTGTGGTGGACTATGTCGATGCCACCCGCATCGTGATCCGCGTGAACGACGCCGAAGCCGTGGCTGGCGAAGTGGGCGTGGACATCTACAACCTGATCAAGTACCAGCGTTCCAACCAGAACACCAACATCCACCAGCGCCCCATCGTCAAGAAGGGCGACAAGCTGGCCAAGGGTGACGTGATCGCTGACGGCGCATCCACCGACTTGGGCGAGATCTCGATCGGCCAGAACATGCTGATCGCGTTCATGCCCTGGAACGGCTACAACTTTGAGGACTCCATCCTCATCTCCGAGCGCGTGGTGGCCGAGGACCGTTACACCTCCATCCACATCGAGGAACTGGTGGTGATGGCCCGCGACACCAAGCTGGGTGCCGAGGAAATCACCCGCGACATCCCGAACCTGGCTGAGCAGCAGCTCAACCGCCTGGACGAGTCCGGCATCATCTACGTGGGCGCCGAAGTGCAGCCCGGTGACGTGCTGGTGGGCAAGGTCACGCCCAAGGGCGAGACCACGCTGACGCCTGAAGAGAAGCTGCTGCGCGCCATCTTCGGCGAGAAGGCGTCCGACGTGAAGGACACCTCGCTGCGTGTGGACCAGGGCTCCCAGGGCACCGTGATCGACGTGCAGGTCTTCACCCGTGAAGGCATCCAGCGTGACAAGCGCGCCCAGCAGATCATCGACGACGAGCTGAAGCGCTTCCGCCTCGACCTGAACGACCAGCTGCGCATCGTGGAGGCCGACGCCTTCGACCGAATCGAGAAGCTGCTGACCGGCAAGGTTGCCAATGGCGGCCCGAAGAAGCTGGCCAAGGGCACGACCATCGACAAGGCCTACCTGACCGACGTCGAGAAGTACCACTGGTTCGATATCCGCCCGGCAGACGAGACCGTTGCCGCGCAGCTGGAGTCCATCAAGAACGCGATGGAGCAGACCCGCCACAGCTTCGACCTGGCTTTCGAAGAAAAGCGCAAGAAGCTGACGCAAGGCGACGAGCTGCCCGCTGGCGTGCTGAAGATGGTCAAGGTGTACCTGGCCGTCAAGCGCCGCCTGCAGCCTGGCGACAAGATGGCCGGCCGTCACGGCAACAAGGGTGTGGTCTCCAAGATCACCCCGGTGGAAGACATGCCCCACCTGGCAGACGGTACGCCCGTGGACATCGTGCTGAACCCGCTGGGCGTGCCTTCGCGTATGAACATCGGTCAGGTGCTGGAAGTCCACCTGGGCTGGGCCGGCAAGGGCCTGGGCCAGCGCATTGGTGACATGCTGCAGCGCGAAGCCGCCACGGCCGAGATCCGCGAGTTCCTCGACCAGATCTACAACCGCGCGGGCCGCAAGGAAGAATTGGCTGCGCTGTCGGACGACGAGATCCTGGCCATGGCCAAGGAACTGACGTCTGGCGTGCCTTTCGCTTCGCCGGTGTTCGATGGCGCCTCGGAAGACGAGATCCGCGACATGCTGAAGCTGGCCTATCCGGACGACATCGCCAAGGCCAAGGGCCTGACCGCTACGCGTACCCAGGCGCAGCTGTACGACGGCCGCACGGGCGACGCGTTCGAGCGCGTGACCACCGTGGGCTACATGCACTACCTGAAGCTGCATCACCTGGTCGACGACAAGATGCACGCCCGCTCCACCGGCCCGTACTCCCTGGTTACCCAGCAGCCGCTGGGCGGCAAGGCGCAGTTCGGTGGCCAGCGCTTCGGTGAGATGGAAGTGTGGGCACTGGAGGCGTACGGCGCCTCCTACATCCTGCAGGAAATGCTCACCGTCAAGTCCGACGACGTGCAGGGCCGCACCAAGGTGTACGAGAGCATCGTCAAGGGCGAGCACGCCATCGACGCCGGCATGCCGGAATCGTTCAACGTGCTGGTCAAGGAAATCCGTTCGCTGGGTATCGACATCGAACTGGAACGTTCCTGATTCACTGAAGTAAAGGAAAGCCACACATGAAATCCTTGCTCGACCTGTTCAAGCAGTTCACGCCCGACGAGCACTTCGATGCCATCCGCATCGGCCTGGCCTCGCCGGAAAAAATCCGCTCCTGGTCCTTCGGTGAAGTCAAGAAGCCCGAGACCATCAACTACCGCACGTTCAAGCCCGAGCGCGACGGTCTGTTCTGCGCCAAGATCTTTGGTCCCATCAAGGACTACGAGTGCCTGTGCGGCAAGTACAAGCGCCTGAAGCACCGTGGCGTGATCTGTGAGAAGTGCGGCGTTGAAGTGACCCAGACCAAGGTGCGCCGCGAGCGCATGGGCCACATCGATCTGGCCGCGCCTTGTGCACACATTTGGTTCCTGAAGTCGCTGCCGTCGCGTCTGGGCCTGGTGCTCGACATGACGCTGCGCGACATCGAGCGCGTGCTGTACTTTGAAGCCTACGTGGTGGTGGACCCCGGCATGACCCCGCTGAAGAAGTTCAGCATCATGTCCGAGGATGACTACGACGCCAAGGTCAAGGAATACGGTGACGAGTTCATCGCCAAGATGGGCGCAGAGGGCATCAAGGAGCTGCTGGAGAGCATCGACCTCGACACCGAGATCGAGCGCCTGCGCAACGACCTGACCGGTTCCGAACTGAAGGTCAAGAAGAACGCCAAGCGCCTGAAGGTGCTGGAGGCGTTCAAGAAGTCTGGCATCAAGCCCGAGTGGATGGTGCTGGAAGTGCTGCCCGTGCTGCCGCCGGACCTGCGCCCGCTGGTGCCGCTGGATGGTGGCCGCTTCGCGACTTCCGACCTGAACGACCTGTACCGCCGCGTCATCAACCGCAACAGCCGCCTGAAGCGTCTGCTGGAGCTGAAGGCGCCCGAGATCATCGCGCGCAACGAAAAGCGCATGCTGCAGGAAGCCGTGGACAGCCTGCTGGACAACGGCCGCCGTGGCAAGGCCATGACGGGCGCCAACAAGCGCGCGCTCAAGTCCCTGGCCGACATGATCAAGGGCAAGAGCGGCCGCTTCCGCCAGAACCTGCTGGGCAAGCGCGTCGACTACTCCGGCCGTTCCGTGATCACCGTGGGCCCGACCCTCAAGCTGCACCAGTGCGGTCTGCCCAAGCTGATGGCGCTGGAGCTGTTCAAGCCCTTCATCTTCGCCCGTCTGGAGCAGATGGGTATTGCGACCACCATCAAGGCCGCGAAGAAGGAAGTGGAAGCCGGCACGCCCGTGGTGTGGGACATCCTGGAAGATGTCATCAAGGAGCACCCGGTGCTGCTGAACCGCGCACCGACGCTGCACCGCCTGGGCATCCAGGCCTTCGAGCCCATCCTGATCGAAGGCAAGGCCATCCAGCTGCACCCGCTCGTGTGTTCCGCGTTCAACGCCGACTTCGACGGTGACCAGATGGCCGTGCACGTGCCGCTGTCCGTGGAAGCGCAGATGGAAGCCCGCACCCTGATGCTGGCCTCCAACAACGTGCTGTTCCCGGCGTCGGGCGAACCCTCCATCGTGCCTTCGCAGGACGTGGTGCTGGGTCTGTACTACACGACCCGCGAGCGCATCAACGGCAAGGGTGAAGGCATGATCTTCACCGACGTGGCCGAAGTTCAGCGCGCCCTGGACGCTGGCGTGGTCGAGTTGACCGCCAAGATCAGCGTGCGCCTGACCGAGTACGTGAAGGACAAGGATACCGGCGAGTTCACGCCCGTGACCAAGGTGGTGGACACCACTGCGGGCCGCGCGCTGCTGTCCGAGATCCTGCCCAAGGGCCTGCCGTTCGAGAACCTGAACAAGGCGCTCAAGAAGAAGGAGATCAGCAAGCTGATCAACACCTCCTTCCGCAAGTGCGGCCTGAAGGACACCGTGGTGTTCGCCGACAAGCTGTTGCAGAACGGCTTCCGTCTGGCAACCCGCGCGGGTATCTCCATCGCCATCGACGACATGCTGGTGCCTGCCGAGAAGCACAGCATCATCGAGCGCGCCGAAGCCGAGGTGAAGGAAATCGCCCAGCAGTACGCCTCCGGTCTGGTGACCGCTGGCGAGCGCTACAACAAGGTGGTGGACATCTGGGGCAAGGCCGGTGACGAGATCTCCAAGGTCATGATGGAGCACCTGAAGAAGGAAAAGACCATCGACCGCACGGGCAAGGAAGTCGACCAGGAATCGTTCAACTCGATCTACATGATGGCCGACTCGGGCGCCCGGGGTTCCGCTGCCCAGATCCGTCAGCTCGCCGGTATGCGCGGTCTGATGGCCAAGCCGGACGGCTCCATCATCGAGACCCCCATCACGGCGAACTTCCGTGAAGGTCTGAACGTGTTGCAGTACTTCATCTCGACGCACGGTGCACGTAAGGGTCTGGCCGACACGGCGCTCAAGACCGCCAACTCCGGTTACCTTACCCGCCGTCTGGTGGACGTGACCCAGGATCTGGTCGTGACCGAGGACGATTGCGGCACCTCCAATGGCACGCTGATGCGCGCCATCGTCGAGGGCGGTGAGGTGATCGAGTCCCTGCGCGAGCGTATCCTGGGCCGCACCACGGCCGAGGAAGTGCTGAATCCCGAGAACCAGGCGGTGATCATCCCTGCCGGTCACATGATCGACGAGGACACCTGCGACCTGATCGAGTCCGTGGGTGTGGACGAGGTGCGCGTGCGCACCGCGCTGACCTGCGAGACCCGCTACGGCCTGTGTGCCAAGTGCTACGGCCGCGATCTGGGCCGTGGCGGCCTGGTGAACGTGGGCGAAGCCGTCGGTGTGATCGCGGCGCAGTCCATCGGTGAGCCCGGCACGCAGCTGACGATGCGTACCTTCCACATCGGTGGTGCGGCATCGCGTGCGGCCGTGGCCTCCAGCGTGGAAGCCAAGTCCAACGGTATCGTCGGCTTCAACGCCACGATGCGCTATGTGACCAACTCCAAGGGCGAACTGGTGGTGATTGCCCGCTCCGGCGAGATCATCATCCAGGACGAACATGGCCGCGAGCGCGAGCGCCACAAGGTGCCGTACGGCGCCATCCTGGCCATCAAGCCCGACCAGACCATCAAGGCTGGCACCATCCTGGCCAACTGGGACCCGCTGACCCGCCCCATCATCACCGAATTCGCCGGTCAGGTGAAGTTCGAGAACGTGGAAGAGGGTCTGACGGTTGCCAAGCAGGTGGACGACGTGACCGGCCTGAGCACCCTGGTGGTGATCGATCCGAAGCGCCGTGGCTCCACCAAGGTGGTGCGTCCTCAGGTGAAGCTGGTGGATGCGCAGGGCCAGGAAGTCAAGATCCCTGGCACCGACCACTCGGTGACCATCGGCTTCCAGGTGGGCGCGCTGATCCAGGTGCGCGACGGCCAGGACGTGGGCCCCGGCGAAGTGCTGGCCCGTATCCCTGTCGAAGGTCAGAAGACCCGCGACATTACCGGCGGTCTGCCCCGCGTGGCCGAACTGTTCGAAGCCCGCAGCCCGAAGGACAAGGGTGTGCTGGCCGAGATCACGGGTACCGTGTCCTTCGGCAAGGAAACCAAAGGCAAGGTTCGTCTGCAGATCACCGACCCGGATGGCAAGGTCTGGGAAGACCTGGTGCCCAAGGAAAAGAACATCCTGGTGCACGAAGGCCAGGTGGTCAACAAGGGCGAGAGCATCGTGGACGGCCCGGCCGACCCGCAGGACATCCTGCGCCTGCTGGGCATGGAAGAGCTGGCCCGTTACATCGTTGACGAGGTGCAGGACGTCTACCGTCTCCAGGGCGTGAAGATCAACGACAAGCACATCGAGGTGATCGTTCGCCAGATGCTGCGCCGTGTCGTGGTCGAGAACCCGGGCGACTCCAGCTACATCGCTGGCGAGCAGGTGGAGCGTTCCGAGATCCTCAACACCAACGACGCCCTGCGCAACGACGGCAAGGTGCCTGCGACCTACAGCAACGTGCTGCTGGGTATCACGAAGGCATCGCTGTCGACGGACTCGTTCATCTCTGCGGCTTCCTTCCAGGAAACCACCCGCGTGCTGACCGAGGCTGCCATCATGGGCAAGCGCGACGAGCTGCGTGGTCTGAAGGAGAACGTGATCGTCGGCCGCCTGATCCCGGCCGGTACGGGCATGGCCTTCCACGACGCGCGCCGCGTCAAGGAGCGCATGGACGACGAGGAGCGCCGCGCGATCGCCGAGGCAGACGCTGCTGCACTGGCAGCAGATCAGGCCGAAGCCAGCAGCGACACCGAATCGGCCGAATAACGAAGACTCCCAGCCGTCATTGACCGGCCGGGGCTTCGGCCAGTGAGCCCTCAGCCAGCGAAAGCTGGTTGGGGGTTTTTCTTTTGGGCTGGGGTAAAGTCGCTGGGGGTGGCCGCATACGTCTGGCGCCGTTTGGTCAGTTTTCGGTCGTAAGGAGTGAGCATGGATGGGTTCTTGTGGGTGTTCTTGGGTGGCCTGGCCGTTGTCATCTTCTGGGCCGTGGGGGCCTACAACCGCCTGATGCGGCTGAAGACCCAGGTGTCCAACGCGTTCGGGCAGATCGATGTGCAGCTCAAGCGCCGGTATGACCTGATCCCGAACCTGGTGGAGGTCGCGCGCAAGTACATGGCGCACGAAGCCCGCACGCTGGAAGCGGTGATTGCGGCCCGCAATCAGGCGGCGGCCATGGAGCAAAAAGCGGCGGCAAGTCCTCTGAGCCCTTCCGCACTGGGCGCACTGGCGGGCGCCGAGCAGGTGCTTGGGGGTGCGCTGGGGCGATTGTTTGCGGTCGTGGAGGACTATCCCGCGCTCAAGGCGGATGAAACGTTGCGCGAACTCAGCGAAGAGTTGACGCACACCGAGAACCGGGTGGGTTTTGCGCGTCAGGCCTATAACGATCAGGTGCTGGAATACAACCAGGCCGCGTTGCATTTCCCGACGTTGATCGTCGCGCGCACGTTGGGTTTTCTCCCCCTCGACATGCTGGCGTCCACGCAAAGTGAAGAGGAGCGTCAGGCGCCTCGGGTGCAGCTCTGACCCGGGCCATGCGGTTTTTCGAGTTCCAGCGACATGCGCGGGGCCAGACGCGCCGCCTGCTGTTCTGGTTCGCGGTCATGGTGCTTGCGCTTGTGGTGGTCATCAACCTGGTGCTGGCCCTGGCGTGGCAGGTGACCTGGGGCGGCGCCTTCGGCTACCCGCGGCATTTCTTTGCGGTGAACACCGGGGTGACGCTGTTGTTCGTCCTGGGTGGCTGGTGGGTGGAAACGTCGAGCCTGCGCGGCGGCGGGGTGGTTCTGGCGCAACGGCTGGGTGCGCGCGAGGTGCGGCCTGGCAACAGCCGTGACGAGCAGCGCTTCTTGAACGTCGTTACCGAACTGTCGATTGCCGCAGGCATGCGGGCGCCGCAGGCCATGGTTTTGCCCAGGGAGCAGGGCATCAACGCGCTGGCCACCGGTTGGGATGCCGAGGACGCCGTGGTTGCCGTGACGCAAGGCGCACTGGAGACGCTGACCCGTGAAGAGATGCAGGGTATCGTTGCGCACGAGCTGAGCCACATCCGTGAAGGCGACACACGTCTGAACATGCGCTTGGCAGGAATGGTCTTTGGCCTGGAGATGATCTACAGGCTGGGGCAGAGCCTGATGGTGCCGGACGAACAGGGGCGCCGCCACCTGGCTGCCGTGCTTGGCGCCGCCATCATGGCTGCAGGCTGGCTGGGCTGGCTGGCCGGGCACGCATTGCAGGCGGCGGTGTCCCGGCAGCGGGAGTTCCTTGCCGATGCGCGTGCGGTGCAATGGACGCGCAACAAGGAGGGCCTGGGCAGGGTGCTGCGCAAGGCGCTGGGGCAGGCGGGCGGCGACGCGCGCTCGCGGACTGGGGTGGGCAACCCTGTGGTGCAGCACATGTTGCTGGTGTCTGCGGAATCGGGCAGGTGGGGGCAATGGCTCGACGCGCATCCCCCTTTGGTTCAGCGCATAGAGCGCATATATGGTGGAAAGATGCCTGCGTTGGCCGCAACGGCAGGCCGAGAGGAATGGAATGACGCTTCAAGCGCCCTTGTGTGAACAACTCGCGTGGACTGCGCGCACGCTGTCTGCGGTGAACAAAGGCGGGTCGCTCACCGACGCCTTGCCCAAGGTGCCGCCTGCGCTAAGGCCCGGCGTGCAGGCGTTGACCTTCCATGCCCTGCGCCATTGGGGCGAGGCGACGGTGCTGCAGGGCCTGCTGGCCAAGCGCCCACCACAGCCTCTGGTGGCTGCATTGCTGGGCGCGGCCCTGACGATATTGCTCGACAACGATGACGAGGGTGTGCGCTATGAACCCCACACGGTCGTCGACCAGTGCGTGCGTGCGCTGGATGCACTCAAGGCGCCCAAAGCGGCCACGGGGTTCGTGAACGCCTGTCTGCGGCGGTTCCTGCGTGAGAAGAGTGCGTTGCTGGCCAGCGCCAGGAACGACCCTGTCGCACTCTGGAACCACCCCCTGTGGTGGGTGCAGCAGCTGAAGAAGGACCACCCGGCACATTGGCAGACCATATTGCAGGCGAGCCATCGTGCCGCACCCATGACCTTGAGGGTCAACCGCCGCAAACAGGCGCGCGACAGTTACCTGGCCCTGCTCGGCGCCCAGGGCATCGCGGCACTGCCCGTGGGTGAGGACGGCCTGATTCTGGCGCGTGCCCAGCCTGTGGAGGCGCTTCCTGGCTGGCAGGACGGCTGGGTCTCCGTTCAGGATGCTGCCGCGCAGCTGGCCGCCCCCCTGCTGGCCGCCGATGGCGGGTTACCAAACGGCGCGCGGGTGCTGGACGCCTGTGCCGCCCCGGGTGGCAAGACAGCGCATCTGCTGGAGCGTGCAGAACTGGACCTGCTGGCCCTGGACGTTGACGCCCAGCGCTGCCTGCGCATTGGTGACAACTTGCGGCGGCTCGGGCTGCAAGCGCAGGTTAGGGCTGCGGACGCCGCCGAGCCCGGCACGTGGTGGGACGGGCGGCCGTTCGACGCCATCTTGCTGGACGCCCCCTGCACGGCCTCGGGAATCGTGCGGCGCCATCCTGACGTGCGATGGCTGCGCCGCCCCTCCGACGTGCCCCGGCTGGCCGAGCAGCAACGCCGGCTGCTGGAAGCGCTTTGGCCGCTGCTGAAGACCGGTGGCCGACTGCTGTATTGCACATGTTCCGTCTTCAAGGCAGAGGGTGACCTTCAGGTGGAGGCTTTTCTTTCGCAGCACGCCGATGCAAGGCTGTCGCCATCGCCGGGGCACCTGTTGCCCGATCGTGCCGAGACAGGGGATGTTTCGGCGATGAACGACAATCCAAAGGGTGGAATGGATGGTTTCTATTACGCCTTGCTGCACAAGCTCCCTTCGGCCTGACCGCTCAGGCCGCGGGGCGTGGCCATTTGCCCGGGGGCTAGGTGGTCTCGGGCTCCGGGTCTTGCTGTTTGCGCTTGTGCTCTTGGGCGGCATGGCCAAGGCAGAAGGCGTGCCGCTGGAGTCACCGAGGGTGGAGGTGGAGCGGACGGCTGAAGGCATCCACTTGTCGGCCCGGATTCCGTTTTCTCTGCCCGACGGGGTGGATGACGTGCTCCACAAAGGGGTGCCCTTGCACTTCATCTGGCAGGCCGAGGTGCAGCGGCCCCGCTGGTACTGGGCCGATCAGAAGGTGGCCAGCGCCAGCCGCGTCGTGCGTCTGGCCTACCAGCCCTTGACCAGGCGCTGGCGCCTCAGTGTTTCGTCGGCCTTGCCCAGTGAGGCGGGAGCCGTCAACGCCCTGCACCAGAACGTGGACTCGCTTCAGGAGGCGCTGGCAATTGTGACGCGCACGTCGGGCTGGAAGCTGGTGGACGGCTCGATGCTTGCGCCGGACGTGACCTACCGGGTGCAGCTGCGTTTCCGGCTGGATGCGGGTTTGCTGCCCAAGCCTTTCCAGATAGGTGCCGCCGGCCAGGACGAATGGAAGCTTGACTTCACGCAAGTGCTGAGCGTGCCACCCATTGCCGACAACCAGCCATGAACATCCCGTCCCCCGCCTGGAAAAACAAGGCCGCGACACGGTGGGCGGTTGGGCTGGCCATGGTCTTCATGGTGGGTGTGGCCATGGTGCTGTTCTTCCTGCTCACACTCGCCACAGACCATCGTGCCTTCTACGAGGTGAATTACACGCGCCTTGTGCTGGTCAACGTTGCGGTCGCGGCGGTGCTGCTGCTGGTGATACTCTGGCTGTCGGTCAGGCTGGCCATCCGGCTCAAGCGCAAACGGTTCGGCAGCCGCCTGCTGCTGAAACTGGCCGCCATCTTCGGCCTGGTCGGCTTCTTCCCCGGTCTGCTGATCTACACGGTGTCCTACCAGTTCGTTTCCCGCTCGATCGAGTCGTGGTTCGACGTCAGGGTGGAGACAGCCCTGTCGGCAGGCCTGAACCTGGGGCGCACAACACTGGATACCTTGGCCGCCGATCTGGCGAACAAGACCCGCTCCGCCGCGCTCGCGCTGGGGGGCACGAGCGATGCTGCGGCAGGACTGGCACTGGAACGCCTGCGTGAACAGCTGCTGGCCAGCGACGTGGTGCTCTGGAGCAGTTCGGGGCAGGCGATCGCCAGTGCCGGTGAGTCGCGCTTCGAACTGACGCCCGATCGGCCGAGTCCTGTGCAACTGCGCCAGATTCGCAGCCAGCGGGTGGCCTTCAGCATCGAGGGGGTCGAGGAGCTGGAGTCGCTGCCCGACCCCAAAGTCCTGCTGGACATGCCGTCAGAAAAACTGCCCAGAGTGCGCGTGCTGGCCCTGGTCCAGCCTTCCAGCTTCGGTTTTGGTGCCGATTCGCGTGTCTTGCAGGTGAGTGCGCCGCTGCCCGCAGCGCTGCTGGCCGATGCGCTGGCCGTCCAGCAGGCGCATCGCGAATACCAGGAGCGTGCCTTGGCGCGCACCGGTTTGCGAAACATGTACATCGGCACGCTCACACTGGCCCTGTTCCTGGCGGTCTTTGGTGCCGTGCTGCTGGCCGTGCTGCTTGGCAACCAGCTGGTGCGGCCGCTGCTCGTCCTGGCCGAGGGCATGCGGGACGTGGCGCGCGGCGACCTCACGCCCAAGGTGTCGCTGCCCGCCCGGGATGAACTGGCCGGGCTCACACGAACCTTTGCACACATGACGCAAGAACTCTCGGATGCCCGGCAGGCCGTTCAGCAGAGCATGGTTCAGGTGGATGCTGCGCGCTCGAACCTGCAGACCCTGCTGGACAACCTGACGGCAGGTGTGGTGGTGCTGGATACCGGGCACCGTGTGCTCAGTGCCAACCCCGGTGCCACGCGCGTCTTGCGGGTCCCACTGGCTGCCTACCTGGGGCGCCCGCTGCGCGAGGTGCCCGGGCTGGAAGCCTTCGGCGCCGCGGTCGCGCAGCATTTCGACAGGTTCGGCGCAGACGTTTCCTCGGCCGAAGGCGGGCACTGGCAGCAATCGTTCGAACTCCACTCCGGCCATGCGGACGTGATGCACGCATCGGGGATCGTGACCTTGATCGCCCGCGGGGCCCTGTTGCCTAACGGCGAACATCTGCTGGTGTTCGATGACGTCTCCGAAATCATTTCGGCCCAGCGGGCCCAGGCCTGGGGTGAAGTGGCGCGCCGCCTTGCACATGAGATCAAAAACCCCCTGACGCCGATTCAGCTGTCGGCCGAACGGCTGGCCATGAAACTGGAGCCCAAGCTGGAGGGCAGTGAGTTGGCGGTTCTCCAGAAATCGGTGAGGACCATCGTCGATCAGGTCGATGCCATGAAGCGCCTGGTCAACGAGTTCAGGGACTACGCGCGCCTGCCCGGTGCGCAGCTGGTCCCGCTCGATCTGAACGTGCTGGTCACCGACATCGTTGCCATCTACGACGCCTCGGACGTGCCCGTGAGGCTGGACCTGGATCCGGCATGCCCGCTGGTGGCTGCGGATGCCCAGCAGGTTCGCCAGGTGGTGCACAACCTGGTCCAGAACGCCCAGGACGCCACGGGGTCCAGGGGCGCTCCAGTGGTGTTGCAGACCCGCGTTTCAGAGAGCGGGCGCTGGGTGCGCCTGCACGTGCTGGACAGTGGCCCGGGATTTGCTGAGGCCATTCTGAAGCGAGCGTTTGAACCTTACGTGACGACCAAGAGCAAAGGCACTGGGCTGGGGCTGGCGGTGGTCAAGAAGATCATGGACGAGCACGGTGGCCGGGTGGACCTGGCACAGCGCGTGGAAAGTGGCCAGGTGTGCGGGGCACAAGTGTCGCTATCATTCAAGGTTGCAAATACGCAACAGAGTTGAGCTGATCAGAGAGGACGCAAGCGCAACGTCATGGCGAACATATTGGTGGTTGACGATGAACTCGGCATTCGGGATTTGCTGTTTGAAATCCTGAACGACGAGGGCCATGCTGTCGAACTGGCGGAGAACGCGGCGCGTGCGCGTGAACTGCGGGCCAGTTACCGGCCCGATCTGGTGCTGCTGGACATCTGGATGCCCGACACCGACGGGGTGACCCTGCTCAAGGAGTGGTCTGCCAGCGGTCTGTTGACCATGCCGGTGATCATGATGAGCGGCCACGCCACCATCGACACCGCTGTCGAGGCCACCCGCATCGGCGCCATGGCTTTCCTGGAAAAGCCCATCACCTTGCAGAAATTGCTGCAGGCCGTTGAGAAAGGGCTCAACAAGGTGGTCGCGCGCACGCTGCCGTCGCAAAGGGCGCCCGCCGTGTCCATGCCTTCTGTTGTCGTGGCGCCAACACCGGGCGTCGTGCTCGACGCCGAAGCGCAGACAGACAGCGCTGCCGTTCAGACTTTCGATCTGGACGTGCCGCTGCGGGACGCGAGGGATGCCTTCGAGAAAGCCTATTTCGAATTCCATCTGGCCAAGGAAAACGGGTCCATGACCCGCGTGGCCGAGAAGACCGGGCTGGAGCGCACGCACCTGTACCGCAAGCTCAAGCAGCTGGGGGTGGATTTGTCGCGGTCCAAACGCAACGGTAGCTAACGGGCAAAAAACTCTGCTATAATTTAAGTCTTGGCCCGGTAGCTCAGTTGGTAGAGCAGCGGATTGAAAATCCGCGTGTCGGTGGTTCGATTCCGCCCCAGGCCACCACCATTCAGCGCCCAACCGTTCTCGGTTGGGCGTTTTCATTTGCGGGTTCCGCGACACCATGCGGGGTTTGGCGGCGTTCCGCGTGTGCCACGCGGTAGTGGCAGGGTGGCCGGAAGTCGCCCGGTTCGACTCTCTTTCGCCCTCTTTTCTCTCGAAATCCGCGCCAACTTCTTTGCGGAAGCGCACGCAAATGGCCTTGTGGCCCAGTGACTTGCACGTGCGTCACTGCCATCGGTTGTCCATCGTGCTTGGATGAGCAAGGCATCAAGCCTGCACGGGGCTCAATGCTGCAGCACAGGGCATCGAGTACAGCCCCGGGCGCCCCTGCACGACCTGGACGAGGGCCCGGTATGCAACGAGTGGCCCTTCGGCTTCCGGCTTGCCCTTGTCGCGCGTCTTGACCTTGAACACGTCGATGGGCTTGGCGCTGTCGAGCCCGGCACGCCGCATGACCTGTTCGGCGGTGCGGGGCTCCCCCTTGAACGACCACAGGGCCTCGAACACTGCTGCCTGAGCCTCGGTCAGCCGGATCGGGCCGTGCGGCCAGTCGGGCAGCGTGACCCAGCGGAAATCCGCCGAGAAAGGCCCCTTCACTGGCGTCGTTGGATCGCTGGCCTGCGGGTCTGGCGGCTCACCCGGCAGGCCGATGAGCGCGATGCCGCCACCGTAGAGGGTGAAGCGATCTTCCAACGCCCACCACTGCACGCCCGGCCCGAAGGGCGCACCGCGCGTTTCGCGCGGTTTGGGTGTAATCACCCGAACGTCGCCACCGGTCACGCGCACCCGATCCAGCAGCGCTGGTTCTTGCCACAGCCTCACGATGTCGCGTGCGAGCAGCACCGGCGCGCGCCGGGATTCGCCCAGCCGCCACACGCCGTCACCAAGGTCGTCGATGCCGTCGCGGCTGTCGATCGCAAGGGCCAGGCGCAGCTTCTGGCGCAGCCAGTCCTCGTTCAACCGCAGCGCTGCGCCGTCCTGCGGCGAGACCGGCACCGGCCCGCAGTCCGGGCAGCGGCACAAGCGTCCGCCGCGCCCGTCGCCGAACACCGGCGCCCGATGCAGCGCACAATGCGGGCACAGCACGCAAGATTGATCAGTCACGGCCGCCTGGATCGCGCGGCCCAGGTGCGGCAGCAGCGCCACCTCGCGCGGCGACAGGGTGGCGCGCAGCACCGGCATGCCCGCGGCGAACAGCCGGCAGACGAACTGCCAGCCCTCGTGTGCCGACATCTCACGCGTCCTCGGGAGTCGTCGCCCTGACCGTGCCCGCGGCGAAGGGTGCCTCCTGTGCGCTCAAGGTCTGGCCGGGGCGCAGGATGCCGATGCGTACCAGGTAGCGCTCCAGCTGCGCTTGCAGCTTGGCATCGAACTGGTGCAGGTTGAGCCGCCCGCGGCTCGTGACCTCGATGGGCACCACGCGCGCCCGGGTGCGCCCTGGCTCGGGAGGGTAGTACAGGTTGATCTGAGCCGCCAGCACCGCCCAGCGGCCTTCCAGCGGGCCCGGCAGTTGATCGCGCAGCAGTTCATGCACCGAGCGGTGCTGACTGGCCTGCATGGCCGTGCACTCGATTTTCAGATCTCCCTCCGGACTCAGCAGCGTGAGCGACTTCAGCTGCACCAGCGAGAAGCCGTCCTCGAACACCTCCGGCACATCGAAGCCCGTGCGCAGCGCCGACAAGTCCAGCGCCGGGGCCTTGATACGCTCGGGCGTGGCCTTCACCCCGAGCACATGCTCGGCGAAGGCCTCCACCAGCATCTGCTGCACCTTGTGACCGCCGCGCGCCAGGGTGCGCACCACGCCCGTGGCTTCGGCGTACTCCAACACCATGTGGATGTTCGGGTTGCCCACGCGCTGCTTCAACACCACGCCCTCGAACTCCAGGCGCAGCTCGGCCAGGTCTTTGACGTGCACCGTCAGCAGGTGGATGCCGGGGCTCCTGGGCACGAGATAGGCCACACAGCCCTCGCCGCACTGGCGCTCGCGCTGGTAGTAGGCCGAGATCGCTCGACGCAGACCGGCCAGTGCGGCGTCCGTCGGGATCGCAGGGCGCCGCACTCCCAAGTCGTATTGCTGCGCCTGGGCGCTGTGGTGCGCCCAGAAATCGAGATCGCTGGCGCGTTCGAACAGCGCCCGGTGCCGCACGTACAGCCAGAACGAGCGATGCAGGTCGCTCTGGCACAACGCCAGGCCCGTCACCACGGCGGGATCGGACAGCGCCGCCTCGAACATCGCCTGGCCGCCCGCGGCATCACCCAGCGCGACGCTGGCCACCAGCTCGGCCGTCAGCCGGTCGCGCGCCGAGGTGTCGCCCCACGTCATGATGGCTTCAATCACGGCCCGGTTCGGCGGCTCGTGCGGCTGTGCATCGAGCGCTGGCGGCACCGCCAGCCCATGGCTGGCGAGAAACTGGTGCAGCGTCTCATCCGGCGGCAGCGCCTGCAGCACGTCGACATAGGTCTTCTTCATCGCGTCTCGGTCCTTTCCTTGAGGTGACGTCGGAGGTCTGCTGACCGAGGCTTCGGGCACGCGGGCCGGCGACGGCTGACTGAACTTGTGTCACGCCAAAGTAAAGCAGCGTGATACAGCGCGATTGTGTCCCGGCCTGATCCGCTTGTCAAACTGCATGGCACATCTAGCGGCGTTTGGTATCACAGGGCTATACTGTCGGATCGCATTCCAACACTTCCCGTGATTCGAGACGGGGCATCGCCATGGCTTCCGCGTTTGGATCTCGCCTGCGGCGATTCCGCGAGGCGAAGAAATTGACCCTGCAGCAGGTGGCCGACGCGGTCGGCTGCACCAAGGCTTACATCTGGGAACTGGAGATGAAGGAGGGCCAACGCCCCTCGGCCGAGCGCGTGCAGGCGCTGGCCAGGGTGTTGGGCGTCACGATGGAGGACATCATGGGTGAGCCCATGCCCCAGGTCCCCGAGGCCAGCCCCGAGGATGTGGCCTTCTTCCGGGCGTACGCCGGCATGACCGAAGCTGAGAAGGACCGGGTGCGCCAAGCGCTGAAGATCATCTTCCCGGACAAGGATCTGCCGGAAAGCAAAAGGTGAACACGCCCCCGGCCCTCAACGGCGCGATCGCCGCCAACAAAGTCCACCACTGGTTGCGGGCTTGGTATGGCGCGGACGTGCCCGAGGCCGTCGATCTCGATGTCGTGCGGCAGATGCTGCCGACCACGCCCTACGGCAAAGGGGTTCGGGAGATTCGTCCGCCGGTGCAGTTCAACGACGATGCCTTCGAGGGCCTGCTGGCGCGGGACCCTGATGACCCTGAAGTCTGGGGTATCGCCTACAACGGCACGGTCAGCCCGCAGCGCCAGCGATTCACCATCGCTCACGAGCTCGGGCACTTCGTCCTGCACCGCGACCGGCAGCAGCGCTTCAACTGTGACAAGGAAAGCGTCCACTCCAGCCACGAGACCATGCGCCTGATCGAGCGCGAGGCCGACGACTTCGCCAGCAATTTGCTGATGCCCGGCGATCGGCTGCGCGAGTGGATCTCGAACGGACGCATCGATCTGCACGTCCTCAGCGCCATTGCCAAGCGCTTCCAGGTCTCGTTCGAGGCGCTGTGCATCCGCTTCATCAAGTTCACCCCGCAGCGCGCGATCCTGGTCTACTGGGACAACGGCTACGCGAAGTACGAATGGCGCAGCAGCAGCGCCGTGAGAACCCGGGCGCGCATCCGGCGCACCGCCGATCCGCAAGAGCCCTTACCCGGCACGCTCGCCGCCGACGCGAGCGTCGAGCAGGCATGGGATGGCGTCGAGATGTCCGCCGCGATCTGGTGCCCGGAGGAAGCCCCCCACATGAAGCTGCGCGAGTTCAAGCACAGCTACGCCTCGAGAGATCGCGTCCTGACCCTGCTGCTGTTGGAAAGCGCCGAGCCGCGCGCTTGGGATCGATCCTGGCAGGACGGCGAAAGCAACGACTGCGATGACCGGTTCATCTCGACAGGCCAGCACCAGGTGCGATGACGCAGGGCGCCGTCGCCCGCGCATCCCCGCCAGAACCCGTTACGCGGAGCCCCTCGATTCCTAGCATGGTCGGCGTTCTCCATCGAAACGCCGACCATGCACGAACCCGAACCCTTCGTCCTGGCTCCCGAGGCCGATCGGCCTCGGCACGCGCACCAAGAGATCGTCGATCTGTTGGCCTGCGCCCTGCTGCGGCTGCGCGCACGCCCCTATCCGCCATCTGGCCGTCCCGCCACCGACAGCGACTCGGTTGGCCTTGGCTTGTGCGGTCCACAGCGCGTGAATGCGAACCCCGATGACCACCAAGGAGTTCGCTGATGACGACACACGCACGCCCTGCAGACCCAGCCACCGTCGCCGCCCGTATCGCCCAGCTACCCGATTTGTCCATGGAGGACCTCTGGGCGTTGTGGGACGAGTATTTCGATGAGCGCCCGAAGCACCACCATCGCACCTGGCTGGAGAGCCGGCTCGCCTACCGGATCCAGGAGCGCGCCTTCGGCGGACTGAGGCCCGCGACGCGTCGCAAGCTCGAGCAGATCGGTGAAACAGGCCTGCTGCCGCGCGGGCTGCGCCGCGAGGCGAGCCGGCTGCTGCCGGGCACGGTGCTCACGCGCATCTTCGACGACGTCGAGCACCGGGTGCTGGTGCGCGGATCCAACGATTTCGAGTATCAGGGGCAGCGGTTCAAGAGCCTGACGGCGATTGCCCGCCACATTACCGGCACGCCGTGGTCGGGACCCGCGTTCTTCGGCTTGAAGGCCAAGGATGGCCAGAAGGAGATGGCATGAGATCGCCACGGCCCGTGCCCACCTCGTCCATCCAGGCCCCACATCCAGTGATGCCGAAACGACGCTGCGCGGTCTACACGCGCAAGTCCAGCGACGAAGGACTCGACCAGGAATACAACAGCCTGGAGGCCCAACGCGACGCCGGGTTGGCCTACATCGCCAGCCAACGCCACGAGGGCTGGATCGCCGTCGAAGACGGCTATGACGACGGCGGCTACTCCGGCGGCAACCTCGACCGCCCGGCGCTCGAGCGGCTGCTGGCCGACATCGAGGCCGGCAGGATCGACATCGTGGTCGTCTACAAGATCGACCGCCTCACGCGCAGCCTCGCCGATTTCGCCAAGCTGGTAGAGGTGTTCGACCGCAACGGCGTCTCTTTCGTGGCGGTCACGCAGCAGTTCAACACCACCACCTCGATGGGGCGGCTCACGCTCAACATCCTGCTGTCCTTCGCCCAATTCGAGCGCGAGGTCACCGGCGAGCGCATCCGCGACAAGATCGCCGCCTCCAAGGCCAAGGGCATGTGGATGGGCGGCATGCCGCCGCTGGGCTATGACGTCGTCGATCGCAAGCTCGTCGTCAACGAGCGCGAGGCCGCTCTCGTGCGTGACATCTTCCGGCGCTACGCCGAGCATGGCTCGGCTGCACGGCTGGTGCGGGAGATGGCGGTCGAGGGGCACACCACCAAGGCCTGGGTGACCCAAGGCGGGCGCCAGCGCACGGGCCGACCCATCGACCAGCAATACATCTTCGCGCTGCTGCGCAACCGCATCTACCTGGGTGAGATCCGCAACCACGGCACGTGGTATCCCGGCCAACACGAAGCGATCGTGCCGCAAGACCTGTGGGACGCCGTGCACGCGTTCATCGCGCGCCGCAAGCAGGCGCCGCGTGAACACCGGGCCCAACACCCGGCGCTGCTCGCGGGGCTGCTGTTCGCGCCCGATGGCCAGCGCATGTTGCACACCTTCGTCAAGAAGAAGAACGGGCGCATGTATCGCTACTACGTGCCCTACCTGCACAAGCGCCGTAACGCCGGTGCGACGCTGTCGTCCGATGCGGTCGATGTCGGGCACCTGCCCGCGGCCGAGATCGAGAACGCGGTGCTGGCGCAGATCCACGCGGCGCTCTCGGCGCCGGAGGTGCTGATCGGCACCTGGCGTGCGTGTCAGCGACACCCGGCGGGTGCCGCCCTCGACGAAGCGCAGGTGGTGGTGGCGATGCGACGCATCGGCGACGTGTGGGCGCAGTTGTTCCCGGCCGAGCAGCAACGCATCGCGCGGCTGCTGATCGAGCGGGTGCAACTGCATGAGCACGGACTCGACATCCTCTGGCGTGAAGACGGCTGGCTGGGATTGGGGCCCGAGATCGGCGCGCATCCCTTGGTCGACGAATGCCGCGCGAGCGCCGAAGAGGCTTTGGCATGACCCGGTCGCCTCCCGATCCGACTGCGAACTCCCGCCGTCGCGCGATCCGGGTCGAGATCGGCAACGACGCACGCAGCTACGTCAGCGACAGGCAGCGGGTGACCCTGGTGCCCCTGACGATCAAGCGCCGGCAAAACCGCAAGCTCCTGATCCCGCCGACGCCCGAGTCCGCAGCCTCAGCCGCGGGAGGACTGGACGCGTCGATGATCAAGACGCTCGGCAAGGCCTTCTACTGGAAGCGGCTGCTCGAGGAGGGGCGCTATCCCACGACGACCGACCTGGCCCGCTCCCTGAAGTTGGAACCCGGCTGGGTGGCCGAGGTGCTGCGCCTGACCCTGTTGGCCCCCGACATCGTCGAGGCCATCCTGGACGGGCGCCAGCCCCGCCATCTGAACCTGCAGACCCTGCGTGGCCGGCACGATCTGCTGCCCCGCGACTGGGCCGAACAGCGCCGGCTGCTGGGTTTTCCGCCACCGGCCCAGTGACCGGCCGCACGGGTGCGGTGCAGGCGCGGCTTGCGCTGCGGACGCTCGGTGGTGTCCTCGTACACGCCGTCGAGCCACAGCATGTGGAAGTGGATGTTGAGATTCAGCGCGCTGCCGAAGCGCTGGATCAGGGTCACCGCACCGCATTGCGCCGTATCCCGCGGCACGCCGGCCTGATCGGCAAGCCAACCGGCGATCACACGATGCACGATGCCCAGCACCGGGCCGATCGCCTCAGGCTTGCTGGCGAACAGGAAGCGCAACGGGTACGGGAAACTCAGCACCCATTGCCGCACCGGCCGCGGGCCGAACACCTCGTCCACCAGATGCCGCGCCGACTCGGCCATGCGCCGTGCGCCGCAGCTGGGGCAGAAGCCGCGCTTCTTGCAGGAATACGCCACCAGCCTCTCTGCACGACAGTGCTCGCAGACCACGCGCAGGAAGCCGTGCTCGAGCACGCCGCAGCGCAGGTAGGTCTCGAACTCCTCGCGCACATACTCGGGCAGCGGGCGGTCTTCGGCCTCAAGCCGAACTCCCCGGACGAGTGGGAGCTGGACCTGAAGTTCGTCAACCCGACCGATTCCTGGATGCTGGTCGAGATGTCGACGTGGAACGACGTCGCCACCTGCTATCTCTACGGGCCGGAGCTGAACCGCGAGGTCGAGATCTCGCAGCCGAAGATCAGCGACCCGATCGAGCCCGACCCGCCCAAGATGCGGGTGGACAGCAAGCTCCAGAAGGGCGAGAAGCGCCAGGTACAGACGGCGCAGCCCGGCTACGAGGTGACGGTGACACGGACCGTCCGCGAGAACGGCGAGGTGATCCTGGAGGACACCTTCCACAGCCCGTACCAGCCGCAGCAGGAGATCTGGGCCGTTGGCCCCGGCACCCCCGGCGCCGAGGAGGCGGAGGCCACCGGCACGCCGTAGCCGGATCGGCCGAGCATCGGCGGGGAGGGAGGCCTCGGCCTTCTTCGCGCGGCGGTGCAGCCATTCACCCAATGGATGTGACTTTTCCGTACGGTCGGCCACAAGGGTCCACCGTACGAAGCGATGCGCAATCCACTCTCAGCGGCTTGCGGGAAGCCCTTGCGTAACGGATGAGCGAAGACGCCTGTGAATCCGTCCTGGGGGCCTCCACCTTCCCGACACACGGCACCGCCCCGGTCCGCATGGACCGGGGCGGTGCCGTGTGTCGGCCACGATACCCGAGGCCGAGTCAGCGCTTGTCGAGCTCGATCGCGACCGAGTTCATGCAGAAGCGCTGGCCGTTCCACGTCCGCGGGCCGTCGTCGAAGACATGCCCCAGATGCGAGTGACACCGCGCGCAGCGAACCTCAGTGCGGATCATCCCGTGCGAGCGGTCCTCCAGGTACTCGACCGCGCCCGGCAGCGCCTCGCCGAAGCTCGGCCAGCCGCAGCCGTGGTCGTACTTCGTGCTGCTGTCGAAGAGCGGGTTGCCGCAGGCCTTGCAGCGGTAGATGCCGTCGTCCCAGACCGCGTTGTAGAACCCCGTGAAGGGCCGCTCGGTGCCCGCCGCGCGCAGCACCCGGTACTCCTCCGGGCTCAGGATCTGCCGCCACTCCTCTTCCGACTGCGGCAGCGGGCGCAGCTTCGGGTCCTCCGTCGCCGTGTCATCGCCACCGCGGACCGGGGCGATCTCGCGCTCATCCAGCGAGACGGGGCTACGGTGCGGCATGGCGCAGGTCACACCGGTGCCGCCGAGGCCGCAATAGCCGTCCGGCACCTTGTGCAGGTACTGCTGGTGGTACTCCTCGGCGTAGTAGAACGGGCCGGCCGGGACGATCTCCGTCGTGATCGGCGGGTAGCCGGCCTTGCGCAGCGCCTGGTCGTACGAGGCGCGCGCGTTCTCGGCGATCTGCCGCTGCTCGTCGGTGTGGTAGTAGATCGCCGACCGGTACTGCGTGCCGACATCGGCGCCCTGGCGCATGCCCTGCGTCGGGTCGTGCGCCTCGAAGAAGGCCTTCACCAGCGCGGCGTAGGTCACCTTCCGCGGGTCATAGACGACGCGCACGACCTCGGCATGGCCGGTCCGGCCGGTGCAGACCTCCTCGTAGGTCGGGTGGGGCGTGTACCCGCCGCTGTAGCCGACGAACGTGCTCCAGACACCGTCCATCTGCCAGAAGAGCCGCTCCGCGCCCCAGAAGCAGCCGAGGGCGAACGTGGCGGTCTCCATCCCCTCGGGGAAGGGCGGCTGGATCCGATGGCCGTTGACGGCATGCGTCTCCGGAACATCGAAGGCGTACGTCTCCCGGCCCGGCAGCGCCTCTTCCGGTGTAGGCATCTCGAGTTTCTTGCCGAACAGTCTGTCAAGCACCATAGCTGGTTCTCCACGACGATGGGTGCGGGCCAGAGCGGCCGTCACTCATACATTCTAGCCGATGGGTCAACGACGCGTTGGCCGCCAGAATCGGCGTCGCTGCTCGATACTACCCATTCGCGTATAGGAAGTTCAACCGCCCTTTTTTGCGAGTCTGGCGGGTAGGAAGCGGCCGCGCAAGCGCCGCTTTGGGCACAGATCGGGCACAGATCGGGGGTTCATGCGTGGGTTTTCGACATCGCGGGGCCACGCAGCGGCTCAGTGCGTAGCCATTTCTCACCGAATCCCAGCACAGGGCCGAGCGCAGCCCTGCGGGATCGTGGCCGCATCGGCTCGGATTCCGGTTTCGCCGTCGGCTGTGCAGCCGGCACCTCGTCACGCGGCCGGCGGCGGGGCGCGCGCTGCGGGCCGGTAGTGCGCTTGCTCCAGCGCGCCGTGCTTCTCGAAGTGGGCGAGGATGGCGCGGATGGCGGTGGGTTCCTCGATGCTGGCGACGATCCGCACCGCGCCGCCGCAGTGGGCGCAGGTGGTGACGTCGATGGAAAAGACCCGCTTGAGCCGTTGCGCCCAGCTCATCGCACGGCGCTTCTGCTCGGGGCTGCGCGGCTCGTCGTGGGCGCTTGCGTCAACCGGCGCCGCATCGCCCGCAGGCCGCCTGCCGCGCCCCGAGGGCGTCAGCTGCGCGCGCAGGTTTGCATTCGGGGCGAATACGCCGTGGAAGCGGGTGAGATGCGCGCGAGGTGGCGGGACCAGTGCCGCCAGCTTGGCGATGAAGTCCACCGCATCCCATTCGACATGCGTGGTGCCATTGCGCCACGGCGTCTTGAGCTGATACCGCACCCTGCCCTGCGGTGAGATCGACAGCCGCTGCTCGCTGATCGCCGGGCGCGTGATGTAGCGGCACAGCTTTTCGAGCTTGTGGCTCTCGTGTGCTTCCGCGGCCACGCCGGCATGCAGCGAGAAGCCGCCGACCTTGCCGGCATCGCCCTCCAGCGAGCCTGCGTCACCGGGCAATGTTTGCAGCGTGACGACCTTGCGGCCAGCGTCGCGACCGGTGGCGATGCGGTAGGTCATCGAACTCATCCGCAGCGCGTCCATGCCGTCGTCGCTACCCGCGCTGTCGGACAGGAACACGGATTCGTCTTCGCCTTCCAGCCAGCCTTTGCGCGTCAGGTGCCGGCACACGCGATGCGCGATGGTGTTGGCCAGTTCCGTCAGTTGCGCCGATGTGGGCCGCTGACCATCCCCCTGTCCCCAAGAACGGCGAGCCGCGTGCTCGCCGTTTTGGCATGGACGCGTGCGGATTGGCGAACCCGAAGTTTGCGCGTGGTTCGCCATTGCGTCCCTCGTATGTTCGCCACCCGAAGCCTGCAATGACACCTGTTCCTCAACAGCGTCATAGGAGGCTTCCATGCCGACAACGGCAAGCACCATCACCCGGTCGCCGGTCGATGCGATCAACGGTCTGTCTCCCGGCGATCGTCGGGTCCTCAACGAGAACGAGCTCGCGCAGCGCTGGGGCCTGAGCCCCAAGACCCTGCAGCGCTGGCGCAGCGAAGGGCGCGGCCCGCGCTACCTGAAGCTGTCCAAGCGCGTCAGCTACCCCCTGGAGTCGGTCATCGAGTTCGAGCGTGGCGCCCTGCACGACTCGACCTCCGAGCGCGCGGCGCGCTGAAGGGGGATGCGATGAGCGATTTGACCCTCTACCCCGCCGACATCGCCGCGATGTCCGTCGGCCAGCTGGCCGCGCTGCCGCCCGCCCAGAAGGCGCAGATCAGCCGCAACCTCGACGAAGCACTCGCCTGGCTCAAGCAGGCCCGCGCGAAGTTCGACGCCGCGCTGGAGGCCGCCTACGGCGAGCAGGCCCGCGCCGCGCGCCTCGAGGCCGGCAAGGACTTCGGCGTCGTGCATCTCACCGACGGCGCACTGCGCGTGACCGTCGATGTCCCGAAACGCGTGGCCTGGGACCAGGCGCAGCTGTCGCAGATGGCCCGGCGCATCGCCGCCGCCGGCGAGCGCGTCGAGGACTACCTCGATGTCGAGTACTCGGTGTCCGAGTCCCGCTTCAACCACTGGCCCGCGGCGCTGCGCGCGCAGTTCGAGCCGGCGCGCACCGTCAAGCCCGGCAAGCCGACGTTTCGGCTGACCTTGACCTCGGAGGACTGAACCATGCCCACCGAACTGAAAGTGAAAGAGAAGGGCCGGAATTCGATTCCGCCCCGTGTCGCCGAGCGGCTGAAGGAGGTGGCGTGATGACGCCCCTTCATCCTCGTGACGTCCTTGATCTTGGCAAGCCAATGGCCGGGTTGTGCTCGGCGCGCTGTGGCATGGCATGGCGGGGCAAGCCGCGGCAAGGCCCAAGCGAACTGTGACTGGGCTCGGTTCGGACTGGCTTGGCGTGGCTAGGCAAGGCTGGGCCCGATGTGGCAAGGAACTTTCGATTTCTGGAGATTCGACGATGAAAACCCTTTTGAGAAACGAGGATGCGCTCGGCAACGGTGCCGAGTCGGCGGTCCTGACGGGGGCGCCGTACAGCGTCCGTGTCGTCATCGAAGGCGTGGCGGACTTGTTGTTCCACCGCTGGAACTGCGAGGCCGTCGACGCCAAGGCCAAGGCCACCAAGAACAGCGCCGCCAAAAAAACCGACGACATCGAGAGCTACGTCTATCGCGACAACCAGGGCCAGTTGTGCCTGCCCGGGGAGTATCTGCGACAGGCGCTGATCGGTGCGGCCAAGTTCAAGCAGGACCCCAGGAGTCCACGCAAATCGGCGCAGGACATCACCAAGGCCGGCGTGGTTTCGCTCACCCACCTGGCCAGCCTGGGGACCGACCGCTGGGATTACGAAGACCGCCGCCGCGTGGTGGTGCAACGCGCGGGCGTCAATCGGGTGCGGCCTGCCATGCGTGCGGGTTGGCGCGCCGAGTTCGATCTGATGGTGGTGCTGCCCGAATACCTCGACCGTGCCTGGATCAAGGACAGCCTGGACATGGCAGGCCGACTCATCGGCGTGGGTGACTTCCGTCCCACCTTCGGCCGCTTCACGGTCGTCTCGTTCGAATGAGGAGTCGGCCATGCCATTGCCTATCGTGACGGCCAACGAAAGACTCGTCGAAAAACGCTGCGCCAAGGTCGCCCTCGTCGGTGCGCCCGGGGTGGGCAAGACCTCCCAGATCCGCACGCTCGATGCCGAACGCACCTTACTGGTGGACACCGAGGCCGGCGATCTGTCCATCCTCGACTGGGGCGGTGACACCCTGCGCCCGCGCACCTGGCCGGAGTTCAAGGACCTGGTGGTGTTCCTGGCAGGACCCAGCCCGAGCGCCACACCCGAGCAGGCCTTCTCGCAGGCCCACTTTGATCACGTCTGCCAGAAGTACGGCGACCCGGCGCAGCTGGCCAAGTACGACACCTACTTCGTCGATTCCTTGACCGTGCTCTCGCGGATGTGCCTGGCCTGGTGCAAGACCCAGCCGGCCGCATTCTCCGAGAAGACCGGCAAGCCCGACACCCGGGGCGCTTATGGCTTGCTCGGCACCGAGATGATCGGCGCCCTCACGCACCTGCAGCACGTGAGGGACAAGCACGTCATCTACGTCTGCATCCTGGAAGAGAAGCTGGACGATTTCAACCGCCGCATCTACCAGCTGCAGCTCGAAGGCGCCAAGACCTCGGCCGAGCTGCCTGGTGTGCTCGATGAAGTCATCACGCTGGCCATCTTGAAGGCCGACGACGGCACGCCATACCGCGCGTTCGTCACCGGCGCGGACAACCCCTGGGGCTTCCCGAGCAAGGACCGCTCGGGACGGCTTGCCCCCATCGAAGAACCCCACCTCGGAAAGCTCATTGCCAAGTGCCTCGGCCGCACTGCCGCAGCACACGCCAGCGCTTTGTCGCATTCAACCGACCTCAACGCATTCAAGGAGTGATCCGCCATGACCGCTTGGAACGATTTCAACGACGCGCAGCAGCAGCAAAGCTTCGACCTCATCCCCAAAGGCACGCTCGCCAAGGTACGCATGACCCTCAAGCCCGGGGGCTTCGATGACCCGGCGCAGGGCTGGACGGGCGGCTGGGCCACGCAGAGCTTTGAGACCGGCGCGGTGTATCTGGCCTGCGAGTTCGTGGTGCTGGAAGGCGAGTACGCCCGCCGCAAGCTCTGGAGCAACATCGGCCTGCATTCCCCGAAGGGCCCGGCCTGGGGCCAGATGGGCCGCAGCTTCGTGCGCGCCATCCTCAACAGCGCGCGCAACGTCCATCCCCAGGACAACGGGCCGCAGGCCGCCGCCGCGCGGCGCATCCAGGGCTTCCACGAGCTCGACGGCATCGAGTTCCTCGCCCGCATCGACGTCGAGAAGGACGGCCGCGGGGAACTGAAGAACGTCGTCAAGAGCGCCGTCGAGCCCGACCACCCGGACTACGCCCGGCTGATGGGCGTGCCGCCCAAGACCCCGGGCAGCGGCTCCTCCGGCGCGCCAGCGGCGGTGGTTCCGCCCCATGCGATGCCGCCGGCCGCCCTGCAACCCCCCGCCGTGCCGGGCAAGCCCGCCTGGGCGCAGTGAGAGGAGGCCGCGGCGTGAATGAAATGCTGGATTTGCAAACGACAGGCGCGCGGCTACGGCCACGCGGACCTTCGGCATCCGGTGGGCGACGCCAGGCGCTATCCCATCGACTGGGTGTTCTGCTCACAGCGCTGCCAGCAGGCGTTTCACGCGCTCTACGGCCAGTGGCGGCGCGTGCAGGAGGGTTACATCGACAAGCGGGAGGTCGCGATGATCGATCCGTCTGAGGTCGAACGGGCCGCGATGCGGGCTTGCCTCAAGGCCTTCGGCGCGGCCGCCGAGGCCATCGGCTTCGACAAGCCCCTCGGCGCGTATTCCGAGGCCGAGGCGCTGCAGGTCATCGACGCCATCGTCACCGGCTACACCGAGGCGATGGTCGCGCACCACGAGGCGACCAAGTACCCGCCGGTGCGCGGGCTGAAGCACCCGGTGTCCGATCCCTTCGCCGATCTCGAGGACGACCTGCCGTGGGAGGAGCCGGAGTCGGCCTCCAAAGCGCCACGGAAGGAGGCGCAGCGATGATGGACTTCAACGCCTGCAAGAGCTTCTCGGGCCAGGTCACGGCGCTGATCGACGCCGGGCTGCAGCAGTCTCGCGCGGCCCAGCCGCGCCGCACATACCTGGGCGCATCGCGCCTCGGGGCCGCCTGCGAGCGCGCGTTGCAGTACGAGTTCGCGGACGCGCCGGTCGATCCGGGCCGCGAGACCGACGGCCGCCTGCTGCGCATCTTCGAGCGCGGCCATGTGATCGAGGCGTGCATGGTCGGCTGGCTGCGCGCGGCGGGCTTCGATCTGCGCACGCGCGACGACGCGGGCGAGCCCTTCGGCTTCTCGGCGCTCGACGGGCGTCTGCAGGGGCATGTCGATGGCGTCCTCGTCGCCGGACCGGATCTGGGGCCGGGCTTTGGCTACCCCGCGCTGTGGGAGAACAAGTGCTTGAGCGCGAAGTCCTGGCGGGAGCTCGAGAAGCACCGGCTCGCGGTCGCCAAGCCCATCTACGCCGCGCAGGTGGCCGTCTACCAGGCCTATCTCGGCCTGCACGAACAGCCGGCGCTGTTCACGGCGATCAACGCCGACACGATGGAGCTCTACGCCGAGCGTGTGGCCTTCGATGCTGCGTTGGCGCAGCGCATGTCGGACCGCGCCGTCAAAGTGATCTCGGCCACCGACGCCGGCGAACTGCTGCCGCGCGGCTTCGCCGATCCCACCCACGTCGAATGCCGGATGTGCCCGTGGCAGGACCGGTGCTGGAGGGCTGCGACATGAACGACACACCGCTGACGCAGGTGCTCGGCGAGCGACTGATCGATGCACGCGAGGCGGCGCTTGCGCTGAATCTGCCGCTGTACTGGCTCACCCATGCCAAGGAGCGTCGGCGTTTGCGCCTGCCGCACTACCGCGTCGGCAAGCTCCTGCGCTTCAAGCTGAGCGAACTGATCGCGTGGATGGAGGAGCGCCAGGCCCTGCTCACGGCCGACGCAGTACTCGAGGAGGAGGCGGATGCTGGACTTCAATGACACCGTGCCAAAGTCCGAGATCCCGGCGTCCGAGCGCCGCGAAGCCCTGCGCGCTGCGCTGCTCTCGCGGCTGGATTCGGTGCTGTTCATCCTGTTTCCGGCCGGCAGAAAGCGCAGGGGCAAGTTCCTGATCGGCGACGTGCTCGGCAGCCCTGGCGACAGCCTGGAAGTGGTGCTCGATGGCGAGAAGGCCGGGCTATGGACGGATCGTGCCACGGGCGACGGCGGCGACGCCTTCGACCTCATCGCCGCCCACCACGGCCTCGATGCCAAGCGCGACTTTACCCGCGTCCTCGACCTGGCCGAGGACCTCGTCGGCCGCGCCCCCACCACAGCGGTGCACAAGCGCCACAACAAGGAACTCCCGACCGACGATCTAGGCCCTGCGACCGCCAAGTGGGACTATCTCGATGCGCAGGGGCGGCTCATCGCCGTCGTCTACCGCTACGACCCGCCCGGACGCAAGAAGGAGTTCCGGCCCTGGGATGCCAAGCGGCGCAAGATGGCGCCGCCCGAGCCGCGGCCGCTCTACAACCAGCCGGGGATGAGCCACGCCGCACAAGTGGTGCTGGTCGAAGGCGAGAAATGCGCGCAGGCCTTGATCGACGCCGGCATCGTGGCCACCACCGCGATGCACGGCGCCAACGCACCGGTGGACAAGACCGACTGGTCGCCGCTCGCAGGCAAAGCCGTGCTGATCTGGCCCGACCGCGACAAGCCCGGCTGGGAATATGCGATGAACGCGGCCGAGGCGGTCATGGCGGCCGGCGCGCATCATTGCGCAGTGCTGATGCCACCAGCCAATCCAACGGCGGATGCGCCGCAGGGCGCTGCGGATGGGTGGGATGCAGCCGATGCACTTGCCGACGGCTTTGATGTGCAGGGCTTCCTTGCCGGTGGCGAGCGCATTCAGTTTCAGCCATCGACCCCCGAGTCTGCACAAGCGGCAGATCCGACCGAGCAATCGGTCTGGGCGACGGAAGACGCGCTGGCGTTGACCTTCTCCGGTCGGTACGCACAGGACTGGCGCTATGTTGCGCTGTGGGGCAAATGGGTGTTCTGGACCGGCAAGCGCTGGCAAACCGAGGAGACCTTGGCTGCGCACCACCTGATGCGGCAGATCTGCCGTGAGGCGGCACTCAAGGCCGATTCGCACCGGGTGGCGGCCAAACTCGCCAGCAGCGGTACCGTGGCCGGGCTTGAACGACTCGCGCGTTCGGATCGGCGTCATGCGGCAACGGCTGACGAATGGGACGCCGACCCCTGGTTGCTGAACACGCCGGGCGGCGTGATGAATCTCAAAAATGGCGTGCTGAGCCAGCACGATCGCCAGGATCGGCTGACCAAGATCACGACCGCCACACCATCGGGTGATTGCCCCACGTGGCGGCAATTCCTGAATGAGGTCACGGGCGGCGATCAGACCCTGCAGGCGTATCTGGCACGCATGGCGGGGTATGCATTGACCGGATCGACCCGCGAACACGCCTTGTTCTTTCTCTACGGCACCGGTGCCAACGGCAAGTCGGTGTTCGTCAATACCTTGGCCACCATCCTGGGTGATTACGCGACCAATGCACCCATGGACACGTTCATGGAAACCCGCACGGACCGGCATCCGACCGATATGGCCAGCTTGCGCGGGGCACGCTTTGTTGCAGCGATCGAGACCGAGCAAGGCCGCCGCTGGGCCGAATCCAAGGTCAAGAGCCTGACCGGTGGTGACAAGATCTCTGCCCGCTTCATGCGCCAGGATTTCTTCGAGTTCATGCCGCAATTCAAACTGATCGTGGCCGGCAATCACAAGCCGGCGATCCGCAACATCGATGAGGCCATGAAGCGGCGACTGCACCTGATCCCGTTCACGATCACCGTGCCACCCGAAAAACGTGACAAGCATCTGCAGCAAAAGCTGCTCGCGGAACGCGATGGAATTCTGGCTTGGGCCGTTCAAGGCTGTCTGGACTGGCAGCGCTTGGGGCGCCTCGATCCGCCGCAGCAGGTGCTCGATGCCACCGACGAATACTTCGAAGAGGAAGACGCCATTGGCGAGTTCCTGGACGAGGACTGCCAGCAGTCGCCTGTGGCGCGCGAGGCGATCTCCGCAATCTATCAGCGCTGGCGTGAGCGGGCAGAGCGGCGCGGTGAGTACGTGGGCACCAGTCGCTGGCTGACCCAGCAACTCATCAACCGAGGGTTTGCCCGCACACGCCTGCATGGCGGGGCCAAGGCCTTGTCCGGCCTCTCACTCAAACCCCGCGATCCGGGCGGCTACATGCCCTATCGCGATGACTGACCCGAATGGGTGACCGAAAGTGACCGGCATCTCGTTATCTCTCTACACGTGTACGCGCGCAGGCGCGAGCGGTTAACGAGAAACGGGTCACCTTCGGTCACCAGATGCCAAAAACACATGGAGTGACCAATGAACACAATGACCATACTCGCCCTCGATCTGGGCACCCAAACCGGCTGGGCACTGGCCAGCTGCGACGGCAGCATCACCAGTGGCAGCCAATCCTTCAAACCGCAACGCTTCGAAGGCGGCGGCATGCGCTTCCTGCGGTTCAAGCGCTGGCTCACCGACATCAAGCAGTGCAACGACGGCATTGACCAAGTCGTCTTCGAAGAGGTCCGTCGCCACGTCGGCGTCGACGCTGCACACGCCTACGGCGGCTTCATGGGCCAACTGACCGCCTGGTGTGAGCACTATCAGATCCCGTACCAGGGCGTCCCGGTCGGCACGATCAAGAAGCACGCCACTGGCAAAGGCAACGCCAGCAAGGACGAGATGGTGGCATCCGTCCGTGCACGTGGCCACGCCCCTAAGGATGACAACGAGGCCGATGCCATCGCCTTGCTCTACCTGGCCCGTGAGATGGCCGCAGAGGGGGTGTGACATGAAAGTGCCGCAATACCGCTACCGCTGCCCCCTGGGCAATCTGCAGCCGACCACGCCCGACCTGGATGCCGTCAAGCGCGAAGGCTGGCGCAACGACCACATCCTGGTGGTCTCCGAGCACGACGACCGACTGGACTGGGTGGAGAAGCAGTTCGTGCGCAGGCTGGGCGAACGTCTCTACGGGGATGGAGGCAAGCGCCATGACTGAGACACGAACCGAATGGACAGTCGAAGACGTGGCAGTTCGCTTTGCCGAGGCGGCCGAGACTGCGCACAAGCTGCCCCGAGTTCGCCCTGGCGGCTACTTCAACCCCTGGATGACGCTGGCCTTCCAAGTGCCCGAGCGTTACCCCGACCCCGATCGGCTGTACCGGCCCATGCCGCCCAGCCCACAAGCGGTGGAGAGGATGCTCGAGACCATGCGCTGGGTGCAGTGGCTGGAGGTAGAGCAGCGCCACTTGGTCTGGATGCGCTCGAACCGGTATCGCTGGGAGCAGATCGGTCGGCGGTTTGCCTGCGCTGCCCGCACTGCTCAGCGCCGCTTTGATGCCGCCATCCATCTTGTCACCCTGCACCTGAACCGAGGCCATTGAGTGAAGTCGCGGCAAGTTGATGGCCTGCGCGGGGTGACGCGGGATGGTGATGACGGATGCCAAAACATCCCCTGTCGCGTTTTACCCGGTTTCGGCCTACAGTTTCAGCTATGGTCAGGACAGCGGTGTGGGCAGCGGGCATGATCTTCAGACTGCAACCTCCCACGCCAACAAATGCGAAGCGATGCGAACGCATGATGGCTGGTGCCAATCAGGTGATTGCGGAGTCCTGCGGAAAATCGATGGGTCCTTCCTGGCCAAAACGGTATGCGGGGGGCAACAGCGCGAGATTTCGATAGCGTCTGCCCTGAAAAACAGGTTACCACCCGGCCAGGTTACCGGCCTGTGGTTACCACCACCCCAGACAGTTACCACCCCCTGAATATTTCCCACCCGCCCGGCGGCAACGCTCGGCGGGTTTTTCAATTCCATGACGCCCAACCTGCAGATCGAATACCGGCCGATCGATGCGCTGCTGCCGTACGCGCGCAATCCGCGCACGCATGCGCCAGCCCAGATCGCCAAGATTGCGGCCAGCATCGTGGAGTTTGGCTGGACGCAACCCATCCTGGTCGATGGCGACAACGGGATCATCGCGGGCCATGGCCGCTTGGCGGCCGCGCGCAAACTGGCACTGGCCGAAGTCCCAGTCATCGAGCTGGCCCATCTGAGACCGGCGCAGAAGCGCGCCTACGTGATCGCCGACAACCGCCTGGCGCTGGACGCCGGTTGGGACGATGAACTGCTGGCACTGGAACTGGCGGAGTTGTCCGAGGCCGGTTACGACCTGCTGCTCACCGGTTTCGAGGATGAAGAGCTGGCCAAGATGCTGGCTGATCTTGGTGACGGGGATGCGCAAGCGCCGGATGAGGATCCGGCCAGCGAAGAGGACGACGATGTCCCGGAGCCGCCCAAGCAACCGATCAGCCGCCCCGGTGATGTCTGGCAGTTGGGTCCGCATCGCTTGATCTGCGGTGACGCTTCCGATCCGGCCACCATCGCCACCCTGATGCAGGGCGAACAGGCGAGCCTGTGCTTCACCTCGCCACCCTATGGCAACCAGCGCGACTACACCTCCGGCGGAATCGCCGACTGGGATGGCCTGATGCGCTGCGTGTTCGCCCAACTACCCATGGCCTCCGATGGCCAGGTCCTGGTCAACCTCGGCCTGATCCACCGTGACAACGAGTTCATCCCGTATTGGGATCAGTGGCTCGACTGGATGCGCAGCCAAGGCTGGCGACGTTTTGCCTGGTACGTCTGGGACCAGGGGCCAGGCATGCCCGGTGACTGGCAAGGTCGCCTGGCACCGAGTTTCGAATTCATCTTCCACTTCAACCGGCAAACGCGCAAACCCAACAAGACCGTGCCCTGCAAGTTTGCCGGTCAGGAAACGCACCTGCGCGCCGACGGATCCTCGACCGCGATGCGTGGCAAGGATGGCCAGGTCAACGGCTGGACCGCTGCCGGCCAGCCGACGCAGGACTGCCGAATTCCCGACTCGGTCATCCGGGTCATGCGCCACAAGGGAAAGATCGGCAAGGACATCGATCACCCGGCCGTCTTTCCGGTGACGCTGCCGGTGGAGGTCATCGAGGCCTACACCGATGAAGGTGAGGTCGTGTTTGAGCCCTTTGGCGGCAGCGGCACCACGCTGATGGCCGCCCAGCGGACAGGGCGTATTGGCCGCGCGGTGGAGATCGCGCCCGAATACGTCGACGTGGCGCTGCTCCGTTTCCAACAGAACTTCCCTGGCGTGCCGGTCACCTTGGCCGCCACCGCAGAACCCTTTGAGGTTGTTGCTCAACAACGCAAAGCCGAGCATCGACAAGAGAGCGAACATGCAACTGTCTGAACATTTCGAACTGGCCGAGTTTCTGGTCTCAGAAACGGCGGCTCGCCGTGGCATTGCCAACGAGCCCACACCCGAGGTCATCGAGAACCTGCGTCGGCTGTGTCAATCGGTACTGCAGCCGCTGCGCGTTCACCTCAAGCGCCCGGTGGTGATCACCTCCGGCTACCGCTCGCCAGCGCTGAACCGCGCCATTGGGGGCAGTCCGACCAGTCACCACATGCAAGGGCGTGCGGCTGACCTCATCGTGCCAGGTATGACGCCGTTGCTCGTGTGCCAAGCCGCCCACCAGTTGAAGCTGCCCTGCGTGCAGATCATTCACGAGTTCGGACGGTGGACCCATCTGGCAGTGGCGATCTCGAATGAGCGCACCCAGTTGCTCACGGCCAAGCTGAACCAGGGCAAGACCGTCTATGAAACGGGGTTGGTCCATGTCTGAACCCTGGCTATCCACCCATATCGAGCGCTGGCCCACCGAGAAACTGGTGCCCTACGCCCGCAATGCCCGTACCCACTCAGAGGAGCAGGTGGCGCAGATTGCGGCATCCATCGTCGAGTTCGGGTTCACCAATCCGATCCTGGCGGGGTCCGATGGCGTGATCGTGGCGGGCCATGGACGTCTCGCCGCCGCGCAAAAGCTCGGTCTGGATACCGTGCCGGTGGTCGTCCTCGATCATCTGACACCCACCCAGCGCCGCGCGCTGATCATTGCGGACAACCGCATTGCAGAAAACGCCGGCTGGGACGACGCCATGCTGCGCATCGAGTTGCAGTCGCTGCAGGAAGATGGATTCAATCTCGACATCACCGGCTTCGATGCCGACGCGCTGGCCGAGATCATGGCGGGCGAAGAGACCACGGTCGATGGCAATACAGATGAGGATGCCATTCCAGAACTGAGCGAAACAGCCATCAGCCGACCCGGTGACGTGTGGATTCTTGGCAATCACCGGCTGGTTTGCGGTGATGCTACGCAGCCATTCAGCTACGAGCAGTTGCTCGCCGGGCAACGCGTTCAGATGATCTGGAGCGACTTGCCCTACAACGTCAACTATGCCAATAGCGCGAAAGACAAATTGCGTGGTAAGCACCGACCTATCCTGAATGACAACTTGGGCGAGGGTTTTTATGACTTCGTCTTCGATGCGCTCTCGCTGATGTTGCCCCACTGCGATGGCGCGGTCTACATTGCGATGTCCTCCAGCGAACTTGACACGCTACAAGCCGCGTTTCGCGCGGCCGGTGGAAAGTGGTCTACGTTCATCATTTGGGCCAAGCACACCTTCACCCTGGGCAGAGCGGATTACCAGCGTCAATACGAACCGATCCTGTATGGCTGGCCGGAAGGCAGCAGTCGGCATTGGTGTGGCGATCGCGATCAAGGTGACGTCTGGAATATCAAGAAACCTGCCCGCAACGATCTTCATCCCACGATGAAACCTGTCGAGTTGATGGAACGTTCAATCCGCAATTCGAGCCGACCAGGCGATGTGGTCCTCGATTGCTTTGGCGGATCCGGCAGCACGCTGATCGCCGCTGAGAAATCGGGGCGCCGCTGCTTCATGATGGAGTTGGAGCCGAAGTACTGCGATGTCATTGTTCGCCGTTGGCAGGAATTCAGTGGCGGCAAGGCTATCTCTGAATACAGCCAACGCGTCTTCGACGAGGTCACAATCCAGGAGGCTCCGGCGTGATCAGGCAGCTCAGCTTCTTGGATGTGGCTGAGCCCAAGGACCACGGCTTGATCGACGAAAGTGCTGTTGTTCGGCACCACAACCTGCGGGTCAGCGCCGAAATGGAGATTGGCCGAGCGGGTGAGTATTTGGTGATGGCAGATTTGCTGCTCAATGGTTGGGTAGCGTACCCGACATCACAAGGCGTGCCGTATGACATTGCTGTTGACATCGGCCAGCGGGTGATCCGGGTTCAGGTGAAATCCACCAAGACGCCCAAGACACCCGGTTCGCTCAACCGCGGCTCTCCGCTGTATGTGTTTCACACCCGTCGAGCTGGAAAAGGTGGGCGACGGCGGTACAGCAGCGATGATTTTGATGTGCTGGCATTGGTCGCCCTGGATCGCCGGCTGATTGCCTACTATGCATTGGCCGATACCCACAACGATTGCATTGCGCTGCGCGTACCCGGGGTCCGCTATGGTGATGGTGGCGTCAAGTGCCGCTACTTTGAGGATGCGAAATTCGAATTCGCCCTGGATAGCGTTTTGATGAGACAACGACAGGAGGCATTGTTCGCCTCCTGAGTCCATGTCAATGCTCGGTGCGTTTGAGGTCGCGGTAGAAATTCTCGTGCGGGCCAACCATCAGCAACTTGAGCGTGTTCTCATCCAGAATGCGGTAGGCAAGCAGGCACAGCAGGTTGCCCATGCGGAACTTGTAAACCTGCACGCCAGCCAGATCGCCGACTTTGGTTTCACCGGCTTCCGGCTGGCCGACAATGGTTCGAACTGCCTCGTCAAGCGCGGCTTTTTGCTGCTTGTGCAGCTTTTTAACGGCGCGCTCGAAGGTCGGTGTGACAAGGACGCGCATCAGCCGAACTGGTACTCACCCACGGGTTCTTCCTGGTCAGCGATCAGGATGTCGCGGATGACGCTGAACGGAAGATCGGGGTTTTCTGCGGCGATCTTGCCGATCTGAGACCAGTATTCGATTTGCTTGGGCACCGAGCGGTGCTCGATGGTGCCATAGCGCTTGGCGGTCTCAACCAAGGCTTCGGGCAGTTTGACATTGATGGCCATACGAACCTCCTTTGAATGGGTCTATGATAGCCCATAAGGGACCAAAATGGAACATGTGCTGTCAGTCGGCCAGGGCCTCTTCGACAATCTCGCAGTGAATCACAAAGCCCGTCAGGTAAGGCAAGCCCTTGGGAATCCCGTGCTGCTTGCTGGTCAGGCGACCGATGCTCCAGCCCATCCAGCGTTGGGTGGCGGCGTGGATCGCCTCCTGCAGATTGGCGCCGGCGTGCAGACCGTTGAGCACATCGTCGGCAAAGTGGCGGCCGTGGACGCTGTCGAGGAAGGCCCGCACCGACTCCAGCGGCTGGCTAGTGGCGTCCGAGACGGCGCTCATTGCCAGGGTCCAGGCGGCCTGGGCGTATTCGCCCATCGTGCCCCAGAAGCCCCAGGCTTCGTTGCGGGTGGTGGGGATCGGTGTGGTGGTGCTCATCTCGGGCTCCTTCGGGTGGATCGTGGCGACACCCGTATGAACGCGCTGTTCGATCGAGAAGCCAAGCGCCGCTTGGCCTCTTTCTCGATCTTGTTGCTCAATTGATGCGGTACACCCGCTCGCCGCCCTTGGGTTTGTCGGAGACGATCGTCAGGCCCAGTTTCTTCTTGAGCGCTCCGGCCAGGGCGCCGCGCACGGTGTGCGCCTGCCAGCCGGTGACGTCCATGATCTGGTGGATCGTGGCGCCCTCAGGACGACGCAGCATTGCGATCACCTGCGCCTGCTTGCTGTCGGCACGGGTGCGACGCGGCGCATCGTCCTTCGCCTGCGTCCACGTGGCTTCGGCAGCGGTCACGGCCGCCTCCAACTCGGGATCGCTCGCAGCGGTTGCCTGCTCCGCGTTGGCGATGATCCGATCGAGCTGGGCTTCGAACGAGCCCACGCGCGGTGTCTTCGCGCCCGGGCGTGGGAGCCCCAGGACGGCGTAGCCCTCGGCGGCGACGAACCAGTCGGTCCCCGCGGGGGCGATCAGGGCACGGTTGGCAAGGCCTTCCAGCACCTTCTGGCGCGCGCCGCCCTTGATGTGCTCGGGGAACCAGTCGATCTTGCCGCCGCTGTGCTCGATGGCGTAGGCCAGGATGGCGTGCTGGGTCGGGGTCAGGGCGATGGTGGTCATGGGCTTGCTCCTTCGCAGGGGTGGATCGGGTGACGGGATGAACGCGCTGTTCGGGGCCCAAGCCAAGCGTTTCGGCTTGGCATGGGCCTTTCGCAATCAGCGGTTGGCCTCATCCGGCGACTTGGCACGGCGACCTTGTTCGAGTCCCGCGTTGAAGGCCGCTTCCAGCGCGGCGCGGATGTTCCACACCGCCAGGTCGTGGAAATCCAGGCTGTCCGAGTGGCGGGTTTGCAAGGTCTCGATGCCGAGATGCTGCTGGGCGATCTGGGTGAGGAGGGCGTCGATGGGGCGCATGGCGGGTTCCTCTCGGTGTGGTTGGCGTGCCGTGATGAACGCGCTGTTCGGCAGTGAAGCCAAGCGCTTTCTGCTTGGCTTGACGCGGTGAGTCAGGCCTTGCGCAGCACCGCGATGCCGGCTTGCGCGAGTTCCAAGGCCGCGGCATGGAACGCCATCTCGCCGACCCAGGGGGCGGCGCGGGCGTCGTCGAGCAACTGGTCGATGACCGGCCTGGCCTTGGCGCGCATCGCCGCGCAGGCGGCCTCCAGGTCGTCGCGGCTGGCGGCCGCCACCTCGGTGCGGCAGCTGCGCACCAGGATGGTCAGCGCCGCTTCGGCCAGCTTCGTGGCCAGGGTATCGAGGGTGTTGGCGTTCATCGGGGATCCTTTTGATGGTGGTTGGCGTGCCGTGATGAACGCGCTGTTCCCGAGGAAAGCCAAGCTCGATCTGCAAAGAAACGAACAGATGTTGGAAGACGGCGACGATGGGACTGTCGATACGCGCCTACGCGCGCCACCGGGGCGTGTCGCACGTGGCCGTGAAAAAGGCCATCGACACCGGGCGCATCACGCCGCTGCCCGACGGCACGATCGACCCCGAGACGGCCGACGCGCAGTGGGCGCGCAACACCGTGCAGCCGCGGCGAGCGCCTGAAGCGCAGAAGTTCGATACCAAGAAGCCGCAGGCCCGGCCCGAGCGCCAGATCCCCGACCCGGTCTCCCCGCCGTTGCCCAGCGGCGGCACGTCGCTGCTGCAGGCGCGCACGGTCAACGAGGTGCTCAAGGCCCAGCTCCACAAGGTCGAGCTGGCGCAGCGCAAGGGCGAGCTCGTCGACCGCGCGCAGGCGGTGGCGCATGTGTTCAAGCTTGCGCGCACCGAGCGCGACGCGTGGCTGAACTGGCCGGCGCGCATCTCGGCGCAGATGGCCGCGCGGCTTGGCGTCGAGCCCCACGCGCTGCACGTGGCGCTCGATGCGGCCGTGCGCGAGCACCTGCAGGAACTGGGCGAACTGCGGCCACGCGTGGACTGACGATGATCGACTACGACGGCGCCGACGCGATCGAGCGCGCCTGGCGCGAAGGGCTCACGCCCGATCCGCCGCTGACCGTCTCCGAGTGGGCCGACCGCCACCGGGTGCTGTCCAGCAAGGCCTCGAGCGAGCCGGGGCGCTGGCGCACGAGCCGCACGCCTTACTTGCGCGAGATCATGGATTGCCTGTCGCCCAGCTCGCCCATCGAGCGGGTGGTGTTCATGAAGGGCGCGCAGCTGGGCGCCACCGAAATGGGCAGCAACTGGATCGGCTATGTGATCCACCATGCGCCGGGGCCGATGATGGCGGTGTGGCCCACGGTGGAGATGGCCAAGCGCGCCTCCAAGCAGCGCATCGACCCGCTGATCGAGGAGTCGCCGGTGCTCTCCGAACTCATCGCCCCGGCGAGGAGCCGGGATTCGGGCAACACGATCCTCGCCAAGGAGTTTCGCGGCGGCGTGCTGGTGATGACCGGCGCCAACAGCGCGGTGGGCCTGCGCTCGATGCCGGTGCGCTACCTGTTCCTCGACGAGGTGGACGGCTACCCGCTCGACGTCGAGGGTGAAGGCGATGCGATCTCGCTGGCGGAAGCCCGCACCCGCACCTTCGCGCGGCGCAAGATCTTCATCGTCTCGACGCCCACCATCGCGGGGTCCTCGGCCATCGAACGCGAGTACGAGGCCAGCGATCAGCGCCGCTACTTCGTGCCCTGTCCGCACTGCGGCCACCGGCAATGGTTGCGTTTCGATCGGCTGCGCTGGGAGAAGGGCCGCCCGGAGACGGCGGCCTACGTCTGCGAATCCTGCGAGGCGCCCATTGCCGAGCACCACAAGACCTGGATGCTCGAGCACGGCCAGTGGCGCGCGACGGCGCAGGGCAAGACGGCGGGCTTTCACCTGTCGTCGCTGTACAGCCCGGTGGGCTGGCGCTCATGGCGCGAGATTGCCGCCGCATGGGAAGCCGCCGTGAGCAAGGAAACCGGATCGAGCGCCGCGATCAAGACCTTCAAGAACACCGAGCTGGGTGAGACCTGGGTCGAAGAAGGCGAGGCACCCGACTGGCAGCGCCTGCTGGAACGGCGCGAGGATTACCGCATCGGCACGGTGCCGACGGGCGGCCTGCTGCTGGTCGGCGGCGCCGACGTGCAGAAGGATCGCATCGAGGTCTCGATCTGGGCCTTCGGGCGCGGCAAGGAATGCTGGCTCGTCGAGCACCGGGTGTTGATGGGTGACACGGCCCGCGATGCGGTGTGGCAGCGCCTGGCCGAGCTGGTCGCCGAGACCTGGACCCACGCCTCGGGCGCGGCGATGCCGCTGGCCCGCTTCGCGCTGGACACCGGCTTTGCGACCCAGGAGGCCTATGCCTTCGTGCGCGCCTGCCGCGATGCGCGCGTGATGGCGGTCAAGGGGGTGTCGCGCGGAGCAGCCTTGATCGGCACGCCCACCGCGGTGGACGTCTCGCTCGCTGGCAAAAAGCTGCGCCGGGGCATCAAGGTGTATTCGGTGGCGGTGGGGCTGGCCAAGCTGGAACTCTACAACAACCTGAGGAAGAGCGCCGATGTTGGCGAGGACGGCTCGACCCCGGTCTATCCGGCCGGATACGTCCATCTGCCCAAGATCGACGCCGAGTTCATCCAGCAACTCTGCGCCGAGCAACTGATCACCCGCCGCGACCGCAACGGCTACCCGGTGCGCGAGTGGCAGAAGATGCGCGAGCGCAACGAAGCCTTGGACTGCTACGTGTATGCCCGCGCGGCGGCCAGTGCCGCCGGGCTGGACCGCTTCGAGGAGCGCCACTGGCGCGAGTTGGAGCGGCAACTGGGGCTGGACAGTCTGCCAGCCCTTGAGACAACCACCGAATCCATCAACAAGGCCACCCATCGAGGTGGCATCAAAGTTTCTGCAACCCGAAACACCGGCCGGCGTGTGATCCGCAGCCCTTGGCTGCGCTGATCCCTCCTGGCCGATCTGACGCCACAAGGAGAACCCATGAGTCTGGCCACCCGCCTCGAGAGCCTGGTCATCCGCGTCGCGCAGGAGTTCAACGACGTCCGCGCCAAGGCCGGGAATCTCGCCAACCTCACCACCACCGACAAATCCAGCCTGGTGGCGGCCATCAACGAGCTCAAGGCCGCGGTGCTGGCATCGGGCGCGATCGACGACAGCCAGATCGCCACCACCAGCACCTATTCGTCCAGCAAGATCGTCACGCTGCTCGATGCGCTCAAAGCCGAGATCCTGGGCGGGGCGGACGCCGCCTTTGATACCCTGCTGGAGATCCAGCAGCTGCTGCAAAACGGCACCAGCGGCCTGGATGCCTTGCTGGCGGCGGTCAACAACCGGGTGCGCTTCGATGCGGCGCAGACGCTCACCGCCGCCGAAGCCGCGCAGGCGCGCAGCAACATCGGCGCGGTGGCCGCCAGCGATGTGGGCGACACCGACACCGACTTCGTCGCCGTGTTCGAAGGGGCGCTGCTCTGATGAGCCTGGCCGCGCGCATCGCCGCCTTGGCCAGCCGCATCGGGATCGAGGTTCGTACCAAGATCGATGCCGGCCATCCGGGGCTGGCGCGGGCCTGGGTGTGCTTCGGTTGGGCCGGCAACCAGATCGTCGTGCGGGCCGCGCACAACGTCGCCGCGGTGACCCGCATCGCAGCCGGCCGCTACCGCGTGAGCTTTGCCACACCGATGCCGGATGCCGCCTACTGCTGGGTGGGTGTGGCCCGCAGCAACACCAACACGGGCACGCAGCGGCTGCTGATCGTGCGCTCGACCTTGGATGAGAAGACGCCGACGCACGTCGATGTGGGCTGCGCGACCACCGCGGCGTCCTTCGCCGACTCCCCCGAAATCAACCTCGTGGTCTACCGCTGATGGCCTATACCCAAGCCCATCTCGAAGCCTTGGAAGCGGCGCTGGCCAAAGGCGAAAAACGCGTGACCTTCGGCGACAAGACCGTCGAGTACCGCAGTGTCGAGGAACTGCAGGCTGCGATCGCGGCGGTCAAGCGCGACCTGTTCGAGCAGGCGGCGGCCACGGGACTGTGGCCCGGCGCGCCGCGGCAGATCCGCATCACCACCGCCAAGGGGACGTGATGGGCTGGTGGCACACCCTCAAGCGCCGGCTGCTGGGCGCGAGCCCTACCTACGACGGCGTGGGCGGCGGCCGCCGGGCTGTGGCCTGGCAGGTCGGCAACCCCGGGGCGGTCGCGGCGCTGGCCTACACGCAACACGAACTGCGCGCCAAGAGCCGCGATCTCGCCCGGCGCAACGCCTGGGCGGCCGCGGGCATCGAGGCATTCGTGGCCAATGCCATCGGCACCGGCATCAAGCCGCAGAGCATGGTGGCCGACGCTCGTCTGCGCGAAGCCATCCACGCGTTGTGGTGGGACTGGGTGGAGGAGGCCGACGCGGCGGGCCTGACCGACTTCTACGGCCTGCAGGCGCTCGCCTGCCGGGCCATGCTCGAAGGCGGCGAGGCGCTGGTGCGCCTGCGCTGGCGCCGCGCCGAGGACGGTCTGCCGGTGGGTCTGCAGCTGCAGGTGCTGGAGCCCGAGCACCTGCCGACCACTTTGAACCGGGACCTGCCCTCGGGCCACGTCATCCGCGCCGGCATCGAGTTCGACCGGCTCGGCCGGCGCGTGGCCTACCACCTCACCCGCTCGCACCCGGGCGACGGCAGTCTTGCGCCGATGTCGGGCACGGGTGGCATGGAGACCGTGCGGGTGGGTGCCTCCGAGGTGATCCACCTGTTCCGGCCCTTGCGACCGGGACAGATCCGCGGCGAGCCGTGGCTCGCGCGCGCGCTGGTCAAGCTCAACGAGCTGGACCAATACGACGACGCCGAGCTCGTGCGCAAGAAAACCGCGGCGATGTTCGCCGGCTTCATCACCCGGCTCGCTCCCGAGGACACCCTGATGGGCGAGGGGCTGCCCGACGCCCAGGGAGTGGCGCTCGCGGGGCTCGAGCCTGGCACCTTGCAGATCCTGGAGCCGGGCGAGGACATCAAGTTCAGTCAGCCGGCCGACGTGGGTTCGAGCTACGGCGAGTTCATGCGCCAGCAGTTCCGGGCGGTGGCTGCCGCCATGGGCATCACCTACGAGATGCTCACCGGTGATCTCACCCAGGTGAACTACTCCAGCATCCGTGCGGGGCTGTTGGAGTTCCGCCGCCGCTGCGAAGCCATCCAGCACGGGGTGATCGTGCACCAGCTGTGCCGCCCGGTGTGGCGGGCCTGGATGGAGCAGGCGGTGCTGGAAGGCGCCCTGTCGCTGCCGGGCTTTGCGCGCCGGCGCCGGGAGTTCCTCGCTGCCAAGTGGATCCCGCAGGGCTGGCAGTGGGTCGATCCGCTCAAGGAGTTCAACGCCTTGAAGCTCGCGATCCGCGCCGGGCTGATGAGCCGCTCGGAGGCGATCTCGGCCTACGGCTACGACGCCGAGGACATCGACCGCGAGATCGCTGCGGACAACGCACGAGCGGACGACCTCGGGCTGGTCTTCGACTCGGATGCGCGGCACGACCAACCATTGAGGCCGGTGCCGACACCTGCGCCCGACACCGACCTTCAGGACTGACACCGATGCTGCCTCATCTCGCCGCCCGCCTGTTCGGCACGCCCTTGCTCGTGCAGCGCGCCAAGCTCGACCTGATCCTGGCCGTGCTCTCCGACCGCCTGCATCTCGCCGCGCCGGACGTCGAACTCGCGCCGCCACTGCCGAAGGCTTCCAACCCTGCGGCATTTCCGGAGCATTCGATCGCCGTGATCCCGATCCACGGCACCCTGGTCAAGCGCACCCTGGGGCTGGAGGCGGCCTCGGGGCTGATGAGCTACGCCGAGATCGGTGCGCGCTTGGAGGCGGCACTTGGAGATCTGCAGGTGGCCGGCATCGTACTCGACATCGACTCGCCCGGTGGCGAGACCGGCGGCTGCTTCGAGCTTGCCCGCCGCGTGCGCGAGGCGGCGGCCGTGAAGCCCATCTGGGCGGTGGCCAACGACGCCGCCTTCTCCGCGGCCTACGCCATCGGCTGCGCCGCCGAGCGGCTCTTCGTCACCGAGACCGGCGGCGTGGGCTCGATCGGCGTGATCGCGCTGCATGTCGATCAGTCGGTCAAGGACGCCCAAGAGGGCTTGCGCTACACCGCGATCACCGCGGGCGCGCGCAAGAACGACTACTCGCCGCACGCGCCGCTGGCCGATGCCGCCCGCGCGGCGCTGCAGGCCGAAGTGGACCGGCTCCACGCGCTCTTCGTCGCGCATGTGGCGGCGATGCGCGGCCTGGCCGAAGACGCGGTGCGTGCGACCGAAGCGGCGCTGTTCTTCGGCCCGCAGGCCGTCGAAGCGCATCTGGCCGACGGCGTGGCCACGCTGCCCGCGGTGCTCGCCGAGTTCGACCGACATCTTGCTGCCGCGCGGCGTCCGTCTTCCCCGCCGCGCCAGATCACGACCGGGAAGGCGACCTTACTGCGAGGAACCCCCACCATGACCGATTCCCCCTCCGATGCCGCGCCCGAGCCCCTCGGCGCGGATGAGGCCGCCGCCCTGGTGGCCGAGGCCCGCCGCGAAGTGGCGCAGTCCGCGCAAGCCATTGCCGAGCTGTGCCTGATCGCCGGCTGCCCCGAGCGTGCCGCCGAGTTCATCGCCGCCGGCCGCACCGAAGATGAGGTGCGCCGTCTCCTGCTCGAGGCGCGCGCCGCCCACAGCATGGAGTCCGCCGTGCGCTCGACCCACGTGCCCCAGGATTGGGCCGCCCCCGGCGCCGATCCGGCCTCTTCGCCCGTGGTCGCCGCCGTCAAGAAACTCGTGACCCGGGAGTAAGCCATGCCCACGCTCACCCAAGCCACCAATCTTGGCGACCTCTTGAAATACGAGGCGCCGAATCTCTACTCGCGCGAGCGCTCGACCGTGGCCGCGGGGCAGCACCTGCCGCTGGGCGCCGTGGTCGGCCTGGAGGCGGCCACGGGCAAGCTCAAGGCCCTCGACCCCAGCGCGACCGACGGCACGGAAGTGGCCGCAGGCGTCCTGGGCAATGCGGTCGATGCGACGCTGATCGACCGTGAGGACGCGATCCTGATCGCCCGCCACGCCATCGTCGCGCGAGGCGCGCTCGTCTGGCCCGCAGGGATCACGGCCGTGCAGAAGGCCGCCGCCATCGCCCAGCTGGAAGCGCGCGGCATCGTGGTGCGCGACAGCGCCTGATCGAGTACTCATCGAGCCCCCTGTTCAGAACCCGCCGCTGGCGGGTTCTGTCGTTTGGAGACCCCCATGCTCAACCCCTTCGACTCCCCCGGCTTCTCGATGGCGAGCCTCACGGCGGCCATCAACCTGATCCCCAACCGCTACGGGCGGCTGGAAGCCTTGAACCTGTTTCCGGCCAAGCCCGTGCGCACGCGCCAGGTCGTGATCGAGGAGTACGCCGGGCGCCTGAACCTGCTGCCCACCCGGCCGCCCGGCTCGCCGGGCACCGTGGGCGAACGCGGCCAGCGCTCCTTGCGTTCCTTCGTCGTCCCGCACATCCCGCACGACGACGTGGTGCTGCCCGAGGAGGTCCAGGGCATCCGGGCCTTCGGCTCGGAGACGGAAATGGAGGCCGTCGCGGGCGTGCTGGCGCGGCACCTGGAGACCATGCGCAACAAGCACGCGATCACCCTCGAACACCTGCGCATGGGGGCGCTCAAGGGCCAGATCCTGGACGCCGACGGCAGCACGATCTACGACCTGTTCGACGAGTTCGATCTCAGGCAGACCACCATCGCCTTCGATCTGGCCAATGCCGCGAGCGACGTCAAGGGCCACTGCTACGAGGTGCTGGCCCACATCGAGGAGAACCTCAAGGGCGAGTTCATGACCGGCGTGCACGTCCTCTGTTCGCCCGAGTTCTTCCGTCAGCTCACCGGCCACAAGTCGGTCAAGGAGGCCTACGCGCAGTGGCAACAGGGCGCGATCCTGATCAACGACGTGCGCGCGGGCTTCGTCTTCGCCGGCATCACCTTCGAGGAGTACCGCGGCCAGGCGACCGACGCCCACGGCAACGCGCGCCGCTTCATCGCCGCGGGCGAGGCCCACGCCTTCCCGCTGGGGACGGTGGACACCTTCGCCACCTACTTCGCCCCGGCCGACTTCAACGAGACCGTGAACACCCTGGGCCAGCCGCTCTACGCCAAGCAGGAGCCGCGCAAGTTCGACCGCGGCACCGATCTGCACACCCAGAGCAACCCGCTGCCGATGTGCCACCGGCCCGGCGTGCTGGTGAAGCTCACCGTCTGAGGGTGCCTGTCCGATGGTCCGTGTGGAGGATCTGTACGACGCCGCCGAGCGCGCGGGACTCTTGACGCCCGTCGTGGTGGGCGCCGCCACCGTGCACTGTGCGTTCCGCGCGCCGGACGAGACGGTGCTCGACGGCCTGGCGCTCTCGCGCGACTTCGAGATCGAGTACGCGGCCTCGCGCCTCGCGCTCGCCCCGGGCGACGTGGTCACCATCGCCGGCGAGCCCTACCGCGTGCGCGAGGTGCGAGCGCTCGGCGACGGCCGCGAGTGCCGGGCCCAGCTTGCGAGGCTGCCATGAACTCGGTCCGCGAGCGCCTGCTGCGCACCCTCGTCGATCGGCTCAAGGCGGCCCTGGCCCCGGCACCCGTGCTGCGCCAGCCGGCCACACCGCTGCCCCGCGAGGCCGGCCCGGCCTTGCTCGTCTTCGTCGAGGGCGACGCCCTCACCGCGCACGCCAACCGGCTGGTGGACCGCTCGCTCACCGTGCGCCTGGTCGCGCTCGCGCGCGGCACGGACGCCTTCGACGCGGCCGACCGGCTGATCGTCGCCGCCCACGCCGCCGTGCTCGCGGACCCGAACCTGGGCGGCCTGGCGCTCGCCGTGCGCGAGCTCGACGCCGACTGGGACGCCGACGAGCTCGATGTCGGCACGGTGATGCTGCCGGCGCGCTACGAGATCCGCTACCGCACCACGCTGACCGACCTCACGACCCCGGGATGACCCCCCATGCCCATCGAATTGCTCCAAGCCCACACCCACGCCGGTCAGCGCTTCAGCGCCGGCGCGCGGCTGGACCTGCCCGAGGCCAGCGCCCGCTGGCTGATCGCCCAGGGCGCGGCCCGGCCCGTCACGCCGGACTCCCCGGCGCCGGCCGCATCCCTCAAACCCTCGCGCCGTGACGGTCCCGCCGCCGCGGCCCCGTCCACGCCCACCCCCACGGGAGACTGACCATGGCCTACTTCTCCGGACAAGGGCGCGTCTACATCGGCGCGCGCGATGCGGCCGGCAACCCCGCCGGCCTCACCTTCGTCGGCAACGTGCCGGAACTGAAGGTGTCGCTGTCGGTGGAGACGCTGGAACACCAGGAGGCGCAGTCCGGCCAGCGCCTCACCGACCTGCAGCTCATCAAGACCAAGAAGGGCGAGTTCGCCTGCACGCTGGAGGAGCTCAGCAGCGGCAACCTCGCGCTCGCCCTCTACGGCCACTCGACCACGGTGGCACCGGGCACGGTCACGGGCGAGGCGCTGCCCAACCCGGTCACCGCGGGCAGCCTCTATCCGCTCGCACACCAGAACGTCTCGGCGGTGCAGATCCAGGATTCCGACAGCCCGCCCAAGCCCCTGCCGGCGGCGCAGGTCCAGGTGCATGCCAAGCACGGCTCGGTGCTGATCCTCGACGCCACGACCGGCGGCCCCTATGTCGAGCCCTTCACCGTGGATTACGCCTATGGCGCCGCGCAGAGCACGGCGATGTTCACCCGGCCGCTGCCTGAGCGCTGGATCCGCTTCGAGGGCCTCAACACGGCCGACGCCAACCGCGAGGTGGTGATCGACCTCTATCGCGTGGCGATCAACCCGGCCAAGGAGCTCTCGATCATCACCGACGAACTGCTGAAGTTCGAACTCTCCGGCCAGGTGCTGGCGGATCTTTCCAAGCCCGCCGACGGCGAACTGGGCCAGTTCGGCCGCCTGGTGCTGCTGTGAAGGAGGGTGCGATGAAGGAGGGTGCGATGACCCCAGGCAGCGACGACTTCACGACCTTCCCGCCCGTGCCCCGGGTGGTCACGGTGGCGGGCACCGCCGTGGAACTCACGCCGATCCGGCTGGGCGAGTTGCCCCGGATCCTCTCCGCGGTGCGACCCATCGCCGCCGATCTCTCGGCCGAGCCGGATTGGCTCGACCTCTTGGCCCGGCACGGCGAGGCGGTGCTGGAGCTGCTGGCCATCACCACCCGGCGCGAGCGGGCGTGGATCAACGATCTGTCGCTGGAGGATGCCGTGACGCTCGCGGCAGCTGTGTTCGAGGTGAACGCGGATTTTTTCGTGGGGCGGGTGGTGCCGGCGATCCAGGGCGCGGCGCAGCATCTGGCGCCGATCCTGGAGCAGATGCAGGCTGGGACCAGGCGGTTGCCCGCCTGATCCGCGCCGGGCACCGGCTCGATGAGGTGATGCGCTACACGCTGCCGCAGGCGCGGGCCTTGCTGGAGGCCGACGCACGGGTCGAGCGGCAGCAGCTCGCCCTGCGGCTGGCCCTGCACGCCGTGGCCGCCCAGGGCGACCGGGCGGCCATCGAGCGGTTGCAACGCGAGTTGTGGGAGGACGTGCGGCCATGAAACTGACGCTGGCCACCTCCGGACTGCTCGATCCGCGGCAGCTCTCGGCCTGGAGCACGCAGCAGCGGCGGGCGATCCACGCGGCGGTGGCCAAGGGGATGGCGGTAGGCGGCCGTGAGGTGCGCGAGGTGGCGCGCGCCCAGATGCGCAGCGCCTTTGCGGTGCGGCGCGCGAGCTTCGTCTCGTCGATGCAGACCAAGGTGTTCGACAAGAAGCCCGAGCGCCTGCCCGCGCTGTGGGTGGGCAGCCGCATCCCGTGGCTGGACATCCACGCCCAAGGCGGCGCCGTGAGCGGCAATCTGTTGATCCCGCTGCTGCCGGGACGGATCGGCCCCAAGCGCTTCAAGGCCGTGATCGACGGCCTGATGCGCTCGGGCAACGCCTTCTTCGTCGAGAAGAACGGGCGCGTGCTGCTGATGGCCGAAAACCTCCAGGAAAACGCCGCGCAGCTCAACCGCTTCAAGCGCGCCGAGCGCGAGCGCAGCGGCGTCAAGCGCCTGCAGCGCGGGCAGGAGATTGCGATCGCCGTGCTGGTGCGGCGGGTGGATCTCAAGCGCCGGTTCGATCTCGCGGCAGGCGTGCAAGGCGCCTTGCCGGCACTGGCGCGGGCGATTCAACGGGAACTGGACCAAGCCTGATGGCAAACAACCGCGCCCAAATCCTCATCCGCGCCGTCGATGAGACGCGCGGCGCCTTCGACTCGGTCAAGCGGGGCTTGGGCGGCTTGGCCGATGCCGCCCGCAGCGTCAACGGCGTGCTCGCCGGGCTCGGGGTGGCGGTGTCGGCCGCGGGCCTCGGGGCCATGGTCAAGTCCGCGCTGGAGTCGGCCGATGCGCTCAACAAGCTCTCGCAGCGCGTGGGCATCACGGTGGAGTCGCTCTCCACCCTGGTGCCGGCGGCCGAACTCTCCGGCGTCTCGGCGCAGACCTTCGAGACCGGGCTCAAGAAGCTCGCCACCGCGATGCTCGAGGCGGCCACGGGCTCGGAGGCGTCCGCCCGGCGCTTTGCGGCACTCGGCGTGGCGTTCCAGGACCAGGACGGCCGGCTTCGCGCGACCGACGCGGTGCTGCTCGATCTGGCCGAGCGTTTCCAGGCCATGCCCGACGGGGCGCAGAAGTCGGCGCTGGCGGTGCAACTGTTCGGCAAGAGCGGCGCCGAGCTCATCCCCTTCCTGAACCAGGGGCGCGAAGGCATCGCGGCGTTGACCGGCGAGATGCAGGCGCTGGGCGTGCAGATCGGCGGGCAAACGGCTGCGCAGGCCGAGGCGTTCAACGACGCCTTGGCCAAGGTGAAGCTGGCCACCACCAGCATCGCCAACCGGGTGATCGAGGCCTTCCTGCCGGCGATGAACGAGATGGCGGGCGGCATGGTCGAGTCGGCCAAGCAAGGCGGCGCCTTGCGCGCGATCCTGGACGGCATCGTGCTGGTGCTCAAGACCCTGGCGCTGGGCGCGGCCACGGTCGGCAAGGCCTTCGTCGCCCTGGGTGAGGCGATCGGCGCTGGCATGGCCGCGGCGGTCGAGGCCCTGCGCGGCAACACCGCCGGGGCCAAGGCCATCATCGCCGAACTCAAGGACAGCCTCGTGCGCCGCCTGGACGAACTGGCCGAGTTCCGGGACAGCCTGTTCGACCCCAAGCCCCTCGAGGTCCAGGCGCCCAAGGTGCAGGCCGACCCGGCGCTGCTGCAGCGGCTCACGACGCCGGGCAAGACCCGCGACACGGCGAGCGCCCGGGCCGAGTTGCTCAAGGCGCAGATGGATGCCGAGTTCACCCTGCTCAAAGACGGCTTGCGCCGCCAACAAACCGCGCTCGACGCCGCGCTCGAAGACCGGCTCGTTTCCCTGCGCGACTACTACGCCCGCAAGACCGCGCTGGAGCAGCAGGAGATCGACGCCGAGATCGCCCGCACGCAGCAGCGGCTTGCCCGCAGCCGGCAGGTGGCATCCGGCGGCAAGAGCGAGGAGGAGCGCCTGCGCGGCAAGGCCGAGGTCGCCAGGCTCGAGGCCGAGCTGATCGCGCTCAACAACCGCCGCGCCGACGTCGAGCAGAGCAATGCCCGCGCCGCGGCCAAGGCCGAGCGCGAACTGGCCGATGCGCTGGCCGCCGCGCGCGAGGAACTGGCCAGGCTCACCGGCACCGACACGGCGCAGGACCGCAGAGCCGCGATCGAGCGCAGTTATCGTGACCTGCGCGCGCGCCTGCTGGCCGAGAGCGATGCCGATGGCGTGTCGATCATCGACCGGCTGATCGACGTCAAGGCCGCGCAGGCCAATCTCGAGGCGCTCGAGGCGCAGTGGCGGCAGGTCACCGAGCGGCTGCGCAACGCGCAGGAGGGCATCCAGATCCAGACCCAGGCCGGGCTGCTCACCGAAGCCCAGGCGCGGCAGCAGATCGTGGCCCTGCAGCGCGACTCCGCTGCCGAGATGCAGCGCCTGCTGCCCGCGCTGGAGCAGGCCGCGCAGGCCATCGGGCCGGAAGCCGTGCTGCGCGTGGCGGCATGGCGCAACGAGCTTGCGCGCACGCGGCTGGTCACCGATGAACTCGCCCCGGTGTGGAACCGCATCGGCGAGGCCTTCGGGCAGGCGGTGCAGGGGATCGTCAGCGGCGCGCAATCCCTGCGCGAGGCGCTCTCCAACATCTTCCGCAGCATCGCGGACGCCTTCCTGCAAGAGATGGTGCTCAAGCCCTTCCAGCAGTGGGTGGCGATGCAGGCGCGCATGCTCGCCGTCAAGCTGGGCTTGCTCCAGCAGGAACAGGCCGCCGAGACCGCCGCGGCCGCGCAGTCGGTGGCGACCAAGCAGGCCGAGGCGGCGGCCAAGGTCAGCGCCAATGCGGCGGAAGCCGGCTCCGGGGCGGCCGCCTCGCAGGCCGCGATTCCCGTCGTGGGCCCGGGGCTGGCCATCGCCGCGATGGTGGCGATGGTCGCGGCCGTCATGGCGCTGCTGGGCAACATCAAGAAGTTCGCCGCGGGCGGCTACGTCACCGGCCCGGGGACCGGCACCTCCGATTCCATCCCCGCGCGGCTGTCCGCCGGCGAGTACGTGGTGCGCGCGGCGGCCGTGCAGCGCGTGGGCGTGGCGTTCCTGGATGCGATCAATGGCCTGCGCAGCCCGCCCGTGTGGGACGGGCAGCGCCTGGCCTTCGCCGCCGGCGGGCTGGTGCCGCCGGTGAGCGCGCCGCCCGCCCCGCCGCCGGTGCAGCAGGCCGTGCGCATCGTCAACGCCATCGACCCGGGCGTGACGTACGACCACCTGCAAACGCCCGCCGGCGAGCGGGTGATCCTCAACATCATCGGCCGCAACGCCCGCGCGGTCCGTGCCGCCTTGCAAGGATGACCCCATGGCCCTGCTCTTCATCGACGGTTTCGACCATTACGACCCGCAGCAGCTGGACGACTTCGGCCTGCCGTGGCTCGCGCGCGGCAAGGCGGCGTATCTCTCGCCGCAGGCCATGCGCATCCAGGGCCGGCGGCCGTCGTCCTACGCCCTGCGCCTGCCGGCAGGTGCCGGCGGCGGCTACGTCAAGAACCTCGATGCCACCAAGACCAGCCTCATCATGGGTGCCGCTGTGCGCGTGGCGCCGTTCGAGAACACCGGTGAGGAGCCGGTGCTGCTCGGCGTGCGCGACACCACCGCGCAGGTGACGCACCTCGTGCGCATCGGCGAGGACGGCCGGCTCAAGCTCTACCGGCGGACGGGATCGGGGATGAGCGGCTGGGACCAGTTGATCTCGACCTCGGTCATGACGGCGGCCGTGCGGGGGTGGCACTACGTCGAACTGCAGGTCGTGCAGGGCACGAGCAACGGTACGTTGAACGTGCGCCTCAACGGCGTGCTCGCGATCACCCTGTCGGCGCAGAACACCACCCAGGGCGGCGGGCCGCTGCTCACCGCCTTCGCAGGCAGCGTGCCGGGCCAATCCTGCCCGGTCACCGTCGATGTGGACGACCTGTACCTCGCCGACACCAGCGGCACGATCAACAACAACTTCCTCGGCGACGTTCGGGTCGATGCGCTCCAGCCCCAGGCCGACGGGGCACTGAACCAGTGGACGGTCGAAGGCGCATCCAGCGCTTGGGCTGCGGTGAGCGACGGCGATGAGGCCAGCGGCATCCGCGCGGATGCGGCCGGCCTGCGCCAGAGCTTCGACATCGCGCCGCTGCCGGCGATGGCCACGCCCGCCATCCACGGCGTGCAGGTGACGCTGCTGGCGCGCAAGACCGATGCCGGTCTGGGCAGCGTCAAGGGCTTGGTCAAGAGCGGCACGCAGATCGCCGTCAGTTCCAGCCTTGTCCTGCAAGAGCAACTGGCCTGGCACACGGCGCTGTTCGAGCGCAACCCGAACGGCAACGTGCAGTGGACGGAAGCCGTCTTCAACGCGGCTGAGTTCGGCGTGGAGTCGGCATGACCGAGCGCACCGTCGCCGAGCAGCGGGTAGAGCTCAGCAGCGCGCCGGTTGCAGGCGGCGGGCTGGCCGCCTTGCGTGGCGAAGTGCTCGCCCGGGCGGCCTTCGGTGCGGCCGCGGCTGACTTCACGCTGGAGACGGCCGCCTCGCCCTGGCCGCCCGATCGGGCCGCAATACTGCTGGCGGAATCGCTGGCTGCGCCGATTCCGCCCGTTAATGCGCCAGCTTTCCTGGTTGAAGTGTTGCGCCGCGACACGGCATCCAGCGCCATCGTTGCCACCGGCATGGATGCCTTCGGCGATGCGCCCTGGCCGGACGCCCCGCGCGGGGTGTTTGCCTTCCGCCACGACTGGGCCGAACCGCTCATCGAGCGCTTGCAGTGGCAGACGGCCGTCGCGCGGCTGGCCAGCGGCAACGAGGCGCGGCAGGCGCTGCGCCTGGCGCCGCGCCGTACGCTGACCTACCACGTGGGCCACGGACGCGCCAGCGATGCGCTGGTGGCCGACTGGCTGGCCGACCATCTCGGGCAACTGGCGCTGTGGCCGCTGCCGCAGCGGGCGTGCGCGCTCGTGCAGCCGGCGCAGGCGGGGGATGAGGCGCTGGCCGTGACGGCGTTCGACGCGGCCTGGTGGGAGCCGCCGACGGCAGAGCTGCGCCTGACAGACTTCGGCCTTGCGCGCGTGGACACCGCCATGCCGCAGGCGCTGGTGATCGCCGCCGATGGCTGGCAGGTGGTGGCAATCTCCGAAGTGGAGCCGGACCTGCTCTGGCTGGATGCGCCGCTGGCGCGCGCGGTGCCGGCAGGCGCGGCAGTCCTGCCGCTGGTGTGGGGCCGGGCGCTGGAGGCGGCCGATCTGGCGCAGTGGGTGCCCGGCGTGGCCGGCGGCCGCGTGACAGCCAGCCTCACGCTGCCGGCGATGCCGGACATGGACCTGCTCGACGATCCCATGCTCGACGGCCTGCCGGTCTGGCCCGACGGCAACTGGCGCGAGGATCCGGCCGCCACCGCGCAGGCCGCGCTCACCCGGCAAGACCTCTCGCCCGCCGAGCCGTGGGCGCGCCGCGATGACCCGTGGCCGACGACGACGTTCCAGCGGCGCTATCTGGCGGCCGGCGCAGAGGAGATCGAACGCTGGCGCGCGCGGTTGTGGCGTACGCAAGGCCGCCTGGAAGCCTTCTGGCTGCCCGATGGGCTGGCGCCGGTGCTGCGGGTGACGGCAGAGGCTGACCCCGATGATGGCTTCCTGCGGGTGACGGGCGAGGAGATCTCGGCCTTCTGGCACCGCCCCGCCGCCGCGCTGATCCTGCACCCGGACGGCACGCGCCAGCACGCGCTCACGGCCACGGCCCATCGCGATGCGGGCGGCGTGCTGGTGCTGCGCTCGGGGCTGGACGTGCCGGTGCCCGCCGGCAGCCGCGTGGTGCGGCTTGCGCGCTGCCGCCTCGACCACGACGCCGTCGATCTTTACTGGCACACGCCCACGCTGGTCGAGATGCCCATCACCGCGTGTCAACTGCCGCATCCGCGCGGCAATGACCGCGTCCTCTATGTCGGTTACTGACCATGAGCACAACGACACTTGCCGAAGTCGAGCTCTACGCCTTCGCCAGCAACAGCGCGCAGTTCCACCTGACCCCGCACGAGTTCGACGTCGATCTGGGCGGTACGGTGTACGTGAGTACGCCCATCGAGCGCAACGAACTCGCGCTGGGTGCCGAGGCCGCCAAATCCGCGCTGGAACTCAAGCTGCCGCCGAACTGTGATCTGGTGCGGCATCTGCTGGCGGCTTCGCTGACCGGGGAGGCTACCTCTGTTACCCTGCGCATCGCCCGGCGCGACCCATTGAGCGACACCTGGTGGATCGCCGGCACGCGCTGGATGGGCCGGGTGCTGGGCGTCGAAGTGGCGGACGATGCGGCGCGCGTGCGCTGCGAGTCCGCGCAGGTCAGTCTCAAGCGCATCGGCTTGCGGCGGCTCTACAGCCGCACGTGTTCCCACGTGCTGTATTCGGCGGCCTGCGGGGCGACACCGATCACGGCCAGCGCCATCGTGAGCAACAGCACGGGGCGCAGCGTCGATCTCGACGGCGGCGTGCCCGGCAGCGTCAGCGGCGGCCTGGCCGGTGGCTGGCTGCAAACCCCGGAAGGTGCGCGCCACATGATCGTGAGTGAAACGGGCGGCGGCGTCGAGTTGCTCTATCCCACGACCATCGAGCCCGGCACCGAGGTGCTGCTGACGGTGGGCTGCGACCACAGCACGGCCACGTGCGCGTCGCGCTTCGGCAACCTCGACAACTACGGCGGCTTCCCGTTCATCCCGAGCAAAAACCCGTTCTCGACCGGCGTGTTCTGAATCCCTGGAGAGATCGCCATGTGGTACCTCGTCGTCATCGTGGTGGCGGCGCTGGTTTCGGTCGCGCTCGCGCCGAAACCGCCCGAGCCCAAGCCGGCGTCGCTGTCCGACATCGATGCCCCCACGGCCGAAGAAGGCCGGCCCATTCCCGTCGTCTTCGGCTCTGTGCTCATCCGGGGCGCCAACGTCGTCTGGTACGGCGACCTGGAAGCCGAACCGATCAAGAAGAAAGGCGGCAAGAAATGAGCAGCGACGTCCTCGTCACCATCGCCCACGTGCGCGCCGCGGGCCTGTGCGTGCACGGCACGCGCACCTGGTTTGCGCGGCAGGGCCTGGACTTTCGCGCCTTCCTGCGTGAAGGGGTGGATGCCGAGGTCTTGCTCGCCACGGGTGATGCGATGGCGCTTCGCGTGGTCGAGCACGCCCGCCATCGATCCAGCCAAGGGGAGCACGGCTGATGGGTGGCCGCAGCAAGAAGCAAACCGTCGGCTACCGCTACCGCATGGGCCTGCATCTGGTGCTGTGCCAGGGGCCGGTCGATGCGGTGCAGGAAATCCAGATGGGCGAGCGTACCGCGTGGGGGGATGCCGACCGCGCGCCGCTCGCAAGCGGCCACGGGCTCGCCAGCCTCTGGATCGACAAGCCCGCGCTGTTTGGCGGCGACGAGCGCGAAGGCGGCGTGGTCGGCACCATCGATGTGCTCCCGGGCCATGCCGGTCAGGAGCGCAACGACTACCTGATGAGCCGCCTGGGGCCCTCCATTCCGGCCTTCCGGGGTGTGCTGTCCTTGGTGGCACGCAAGATCCTGTTCGCGGCCAACAACCCCTACATCAAACCCTGGGCCGTGCGCGTGCGGCGCTTCACGGCGGGGTGGTTCGATACGCCGTGGATGGCGTGGAACGCTGAAGTCCGCACCTGGGATGAGATTGAGGCGCGCGAGATCAGCGTCGGTATGAACCCGGCCCACATCCTGGTGCAGTGCCTGACCGACCCGCACTGGGGCATGGGCTATCCGCAGAGCAGCATCGGCTGGAGTTTCTGGAACGCGGCGTGGGCGCTGTCGAGCGAAGGCTTCGGCCTCAATCTGATCTGGACCCGCCAGCAGCCCATCGAGAGCTTCATCGCCCAGGTGCTCGACCACATCGGCGGCATCCTCTACACCGACCCGGAGCAAGGCACGTTCGAGCTGAAACTGCTGCGCGACGACTACTGGATCGATAGCCTGCCGCTCCTGGGCCCCGACGAGATCGTGCGCGTGGAGCGCTTCGAGCGCGCGCAGTGGGGGGAACTCCCCAACGAGATCACCGTGGTCTACACCGACTGGGCCACAGGAGGTGAGGCGACCGTCTCCGTGCAGAACCTCGCCGCCATCCAGTTGCAAGGCGGCGTCATCAACCAGCGCCGCGACTATCCGGGCGTGAACCACGGGCCGCTGGCCGCGCGGCTGGCCTTGCGCGACCTGCGCGCCCTGGGCTCGCCGCTGGCCCGGATGAGCCTGACCGTGGCACGCGACACGCTGGAGCGTGCGCCGTTGCCGGGCGAGGTGTTCCTGCTGCACTGGCCACGGCTGGGCATCGAGCGCATGGTCGTGCGCGTGACCGGCATCGACACCGGCGCGCTGGGCGCGGCCGAATGGCGCATCGAAGCGGTGGAGGACGTCTTCGGCATGGGCCAGACCGTGCTCACGCCCACCCCACCACGCCTCGAGGAGCCGCCACTCGAACCGCTGCCGCCGGCCCTGGTGCTGGCCGTGGAGGTGCCGTATTGGGAACTCGCGCGGCGGCTGTCGCGGGCCGATCTCGACTACCTCACCGACACCGACACCTACGTGGGGGCCCTGGCCTGTGCGGGCGGCACGGGGCAGTTGAACTGGCAGCTCGCCACCGGGCCCGCGAGCGCCGATCTCGGGGCAGTGGCCCCGGAGGATTACGCGCCCTTGCTCACGCTCGGCCAGGCACTGCCGGCGAGCGAGGCCGATGCGCTGGCCGTGCCGGTGACGGCGCTGTCCCAGCCCGAGCGCCTGAGCATCGGCGACTACGCCTATCTGGTCGATGCCGCAGGCCAGCTCCGCGAGGCGGTGGCCATCCTCGCCTTCGATGCCACCGCCGGCACGCTCGACCTCGCCCGCGGCGTGCTCGACACCACACCGCAAGCCCATCCGGCCAGCACGCGGCTCATCGGCGTGGGCGAATGGCTGGCCGCCGAGACCACCGAACGCGCCCCGGGCGAGTCGGTGTTCGTCGCCGCCATCCCGCGCACTTCCACCGACCAGGGCGATGCGGTGCTCGCCGCCAACGGCCAGCCGCTGGTGCTCAGCGGCCGCCAGGCGCGGCCGTATCCACCCGGGCGCATCCGGCTCAACGGCCAGCGCGAGCCCGCCGTGGTCGCCGGCGACCTGATCCTCACCTGGGCGCACCGCGACCGCATCCAGCAGACCGCCTACCTCGTGCGCCAGGACGAGGGCGACATCGGCCCCGAGCCCGGCACCACCTACACCGTGCGCATCCGCGACCGCAACGGCGTGCTGGTGCGCACCCAAAGCGGCATCGCCGGCAACACCTGGACCTGGGACGTGGCCAGCGCTGCGGCAGATGCGGGCAGCGCCGGCGATACCGTCACCGTCGAGATCGAGGCCGAGCGCGACGGCCTGAGCAGCTGGCAGGCGCAGACGCGCACCACCGAACGCGCCGGCTACGGCCTGCGCTGGGGGCAGCACTGGGGCGGGGTGTCGCCATGATCGCCGGGCCGTCCCAAGATCATGGCGCGCCCCCTCGGGGGGCCGCCGCCCAGCGGCGGGGGCAGCTATGAGTCCGCCGCGCATCGACGTGCACCTCTTGACGCTCGATGAGCCAACCGAATGGCGCGAGGCCTGCATCGCCAGCCTCGCCGGCGCGCCGATCCGCCTGCACCGGCTGCCCGGCATCCCGGGGCGTGTCGGGAGGGCCCGCGCGGCGGGCTTCGCGCGAGGGACCTTGCCGCTCGTGTCCTTCGTCGATCCCGACGACCGCTACGAGGCCGGCGCCTTCGCATTGCTGGCCGATGCCCTCGATGCCTGTCCGTCGGCGGTGCTGGCCTACACCGACGAGGCGCTTATGGACGAGCAAGGCCGCGACACCAGCGTGCGGCGACTGGCCTACAGCGCCTTCCAACACGCCCATTCGGCCAGCCATGTCCACGGCCTGATCGTGATGCGCCGAAGCGCCGTCGAGCCGGTGCTGACACGCATCGCCGATCTCGACGCCGGCGCCGACTGGCTGCTCACCCGCCTCGTGGCCAGGCAGGGCAGCGTGCTGCACCTGCCCCTCGTCGGGCGCCACTGGCGGCAGCACCCGAACCAGCACCACCGCCGCACGCGCAGCACGGCTTTGGGGTCACTGCCGAGTCTTGCGATACCGTGAGGAGATGAACCGATGCCATTGACCGATCCGAACCTGGACCTCGCCTATGGCTGGACGCTGGGCGAGTCCGGCTGGCACGCCGGGATGGACGCGAACCTGAAGCGCCTGGGCGCCGTCGTGGGCCTGTCGGTGACGAGCCGCACCACGACCACGCCGCCTGCCAGCCCCGCCGAAGGTGATCGCTACATCGTGCCGGCTGGCGCCACCGGCGCCTGGGCCGGCAGGACCGACCAGATCGCCGTGTGGATCGCGGGCGCCTGGGAGTACCACGCGCCGAAGGTCGGCTGGCTCGCCTTTATTGCCGCCGAGGACAGGCTCGCCGTCTACAAGGCCGTCGGCTGGAGCGCCGGCGTTTCCGTCTGAACCCTTACCCCGATCCGTCACCCCCGAACCCGCCCGCGTGGCGGGTTCGTCGTTTTTGGCTCCGGCGTCACGCGGCTGCGCCGCATGAGCCTGCGCCGCAACTTCGTTGTGGAGACCGCCCATGACTGAACCGACCCAAGCCCCCGCCCTCGTCGAGAACATGCTGCTCCTGCGCCGCGAGGACTTCGACGACCTGCTCGACCGCGCCGCCGAGCGCGGGGCCGAGCGATGCCTTGCCCATCTCGGGCTGGAGAACGGCCACGCCGCCCGCGACATCCGCCAGCTGCGCGACCTGCTGGAAGCGTGGCGCGACGCGCGCCGCACCGCGTGGCAGACCACCATCAAGGTGGTCACGACCGCCATCCTCGCCGCCCTGCTGGTCGGGGGCGCCCTCAAGCTGAAGCTGATGGGAGGTGGCCAATGATCGAGACCCTGCTCGGTGGGCTGCTGGGCGGGGCCTTCCGTCTCGCGCCGGAGATCCTCAAGTGGCTCGATCGCAAGGGCGAGCGCAGCCATGAACTCGCCATGCAGAACAAGGCGCTGGAGTTCGAGAAGCTGCGCGGCGCCCAGCGCATGGCCGAGATCGGCGCCGGGGCCGACGCAGCATGGAACACCGGAGCCATCGAGGCCTTGCGCGAGGCTGTCGCGGCGCAGGGCCGAACCTCGGGCGTGAAGTGGGCCGATGCGCTGTCCACCACGGTCAGGCCCGTGGTCACCTACCTCTTCGTGCTGATGTATGCCGGGGTGAAGCTCTCGACCTTCGTCGGCTCGGTTCAGTCGGGCGTGGGGTTCGGGCCAGCGTTGCTCGCAGCTTGGTCGGAAGCGGATCAGGCACTGCTCGCAGGCATCCTGAACTACTGGTTCCTCAATCGCACGCTGGAAAAGGGGCTGCGGTGATGGGGCGGTCGGACGAGACTGTGCGGTCGTGGAGCCGCAAGCACCGACCGCTTGCAGAGCGCTTCTGGGAAAAGGTCGAGGTGCGCGCCCCGCATGAATGCTGGCAATGGCTCGCATCGACCAAGGAGGGAGGCTACGGCAAGATCGCCGATGACGACGGGCGCATCCAATTGACGCATCGCATCGCCTATCGCCTGGTCTTTGGTGACATTTCTCCCGGGCTGGTGGTGTGTCATCGCTGCGACAACCCCGGTTGCGTCAACCCGCAGCATCTCTTCGTCGGTACGCAGGCGGAGAACCTTCGGGACATGCGCAACAAGCGCCGAGACAACCCGCCGCGCGGAAGCAGACACCCCAAAGCCAGGCTCGACGAGGCTTTGGTAGCGCGGGTTCGCGCCGACGTCCGCAGTCATCGGCGCATCGCCAAAGACTACGGTATCGGCAAATCGACCGTCGGCATGATCAAGGCAGGGGCGACATGGACGCACGTGTGATTCGCGTGCCACCTCAAGCGATCGAGCTTGCGAAACGCTTCGAAGGCTTTCACCGCGTTCCAAAGCACGATCCCAACCGGGCCTATCCGTACATCTGCCCGGCCGGCTATCCGACGATCGGCTACGGGCATCTGTGCGATCCGAAGCACCCGCCGATCACCGAAGCAGAGGCCGAGGCCTACCTCGCCCAGGATCTGAAGGTGGCGCTCGCCGCCACGTTGCGCTACTGCCCGGTGCTGGCCACCGAGCCGGAAGAGCGGCTCGCGGCCATCGTGGACTTCACCTTCAACCTTGGCGCGGGGCGGCTGCAGACCTCGACGCTGCGGCGGCGGGTCAACCAGCGGGATTGGACGACTGCCGCCGCTGAACTTCGCCGGTGGGTGCACGGCGGTGGGAGGGTATTGCCAGGACTTGTTGCTCGACGGGAAGCCGAGGCGCGTCTTCTCGTGCACGGGTAACAGATCCGGGAGTATGGCCGTGTATGCGCTACGTGCATTGACGTGATAGATTATGCTCTTAACGCATCAACGGCTAAGGCAATGGCGATCACCAGCGTTGGAGAACTGGTCAGGGCCGCTCGCAACGGGCGCAGCCAGAAGGAGTTCGCTGCCTTCCTGGGCGTGAAACAGTCCTCCGTGAGCCGCTACGAGAGCGGGAAGGCAAGCCCGCCGATCCGAGTGATCGAGCAGTGCATGCAGCTGGTGCATGCGGCAAAGGCGGAAGACGCCCCCACCGCCGACCAACTGGCAGAACGCATCCGCGCCGCCCTGGCGGACCCCGACCTGCGGCAGGCGCGCTTGGCGCTATCTCGGTTGGTGGATGCCTTTGTGTCCGAACACACGCAGACTCGCGTTACGCGTGCTGCGCCTCAATGATCACTGGAGGCTGACGTGGCGACTCAATCGACCATCGAGTGGACTGAGCAGACGTGGAACCCGACCACCGGTTGCACCAAGGTTTCACCGGGGTGCAAGAACTGCTACGCGGAAGTGATGGCGCGCAGGCTCCACGCCATGGGTGCGCCTGGCTACGAGAACGGGTTCAAGCTCACCTTGCATGAGAGCCGGCTCGAACAGCCACTGCTACGCAAAAAGCCGACGACGTACTTCGTCAACAGCATGAGCGATCTGTTCCACGAGGCCGTTCCGGACGCCTTCCTGGATCGTGTGTTCTCGATCATCGAGCGCACCCCTCACCACACGTACCAGATCCTCACCAAGCGAGCGGAACGGTTACCGGAGTATTTTGCTCGCCGTGCCTGCCCGAGAAATGTTTGGCTTGGGGTGTCGGTCGAAGACAAGAAGTACGGTGTTCCGCGCATTGCACACCTGCGCAAAGTAGATACGCACATTCGATTCTTGTCCGTCGAGCCGCTGCTGGAAGACCTCGGGCGGATCGACCTGCGCGACATTCACTGGGTCATCGTCGGTGGCGAGTCCGGGCACAAAGCCCGGCCAATGCGAGAAGAATGGGTGGCGAACCTACAGGCCCAGGCCGAGGCCGCTGGTGCGGCATTCTTTTTCAAGCAATGGGGCGGCTGGGGTGCCGACGGTGTCAAGCGCCACAAGAAGGCGAACGGCCGCATCTTCCGGGGCCGCACGTGGGACGAGTACCCGGAAGCGATGACTTGCGCTTAGGGAAGGTCTGAACAACCCGCTCTGCCGCCCGGATTGCGGCATCGTGGCGCCGGCCTGGCGTCGCTTTCGAGCCGGATTTCGCCCGTGCAGGGCGGTTTTTGGCGGGTTTCCCCGCCTTACGGACGCACTGCTCCCGTCGTCGGCAACAAACGCCGGCGCGCCATCCACAGGTTCGACAGCGCGAACAGCGTCAGCACCTGCGCCGCGTTCTTCGCCAGGCCGCGGTAGCGCACCTTCGTGTAGCCGAACTGCCGCTTGATCACCCGGAACGGGTGCTCCACCTTCGCCCGCAGACTGGCCTTGTAGCGCTCCCACCGCTCGGCGTAGCGCCGCTCGCGCTCGTTCTTCATCGCACGCAGCTTCGACGGCTTCTCCGCGATCAGGAATCCAGCGTCCACGTCCTGCAGCTCCTCGCGCTTCTCGGCACCCGTGTAGCCGCTGTCGCCGCACACCGTGTCTTCCCGGCCGTGCAGCAGCTTGTACACCTGCGTCACGTCGGCCACGTTCGCCGCCGTGCATTCCACGTGGTGCACCAGACCGGACGCGTCATCCACGCCGATGTGCGCCTTCATCCCGAAGAACCACTGGTTGCCCTTCTTGGTCTGGTGCATCGCCGGATCGCGCTCGCCCGCCTTGTTCTTGGTCGAGCTCGGCGCACTGATGATCGTGGCATCCACGATCGTGCCACTGCGCAGGCTCAGGCCCTTGCGCTGAAGATGGGCGTTGACCTGCTCGAAGAGCTTCTCGGCCAGCCCGTGCGTCTCCAACAGCCGGCGGAAGTTGAGGATCGTCGTCTCGTCCGGGATGTCGGCAAGCCCGCCCAACTGCGCGAAGCGGCGCATCACCGGCGTGTCGTACAAGGCTTCTTCCATCGCCGGGTCGCTGAGCGCATACCACTGCTGCAGGAAGTGGATGCGCAGCATCGTCGCCAACGGATAGGGCTGGCGACCGGGACGGCCCATCTTCGGGTAGTGCGGCTCGATCAGCGCCAGCAGCGCCTGCCACGGCACCACCTGCTCCATCTCCGCCAAAAACACCTCGCGCCGCGTGCGCTTGCGGCTCCCCAGACCCTCGGCATCACCGAACGACAGCTGCATCGCACTCACCCCGATCACGGTGAGGCATTGTCGCGCAATGGGGCGGAGTTGTTCAGACCTTCCTTAGAAGTCGAACTTACCCTGGCCTTCCACATTGGACGCGGTTGCCCAGAACTTGTGTGCGAGCTCGTGTTTCGCTGCTAGCAACAGCCAATATAGAGGCTGATTCTTCCCGCCCTTGAGCAGCCTCATCTCGGTGGATGGCCACACCCCGAGGTCTGCGACCTTTCCTCGCCAATACTGGAGGACCTGCTGCCGCAATGCTTGCTGCGATTGGCCTCGGGCCACCTTGTCCCGCCATCCCGGCGCAAAGGAATCGAAGGCAGATTCATCGGCAATCGCGTAGGAAACCGCATTCCGCTGCAAGTCCATTTGACTGACGTGAATCAGCATGTCGATTCGCTTCAGGCTGGCTAACGCGACGATGATGTCGAAGCTCAGGTTGGCCAGGTCAAACGGATCAAGGAAAGCCAGATTCAGAGCATGGGTGGTGTTAGGCTGCGTGACGATTTCTTTCACAGCTTGCGCGGCAGCCCCATCAATTTCAATGACCGGTGCATTCAACCGTCGCAGTCGTTCGGCGGCCGCCCGCCGCCGTTGTGCATCGAGGTCGGCAATGTAGATCTGCGTGAAGGGTGCTCCGCCTTCACAGCTTTTTTTCCACGCGGCAACAACGCCACCGTCAATCCACTCCCCAGTCTCCCTGACCTGGCACCTGCCTGGCCCGCAGAAGAGGTCGATATACGTAGCGCCCCCGCAACATCACCTCACCAACTCAGTGTCTATGCGGCTTGAGGGCGTTTTGCAGGGCCGACTTCTTCGAAAGCAGCCCCCCTGGTGCGTTCGAAGAGTACTTTTTCAACGGTCTGGTAAACTTACGGAGTCGCTCCTGCAAAACCCCTGACGCCCGCATGAATGCTTATGTTTCGGGGTGATCACGGATACCCAGAA
>NZ_BAAGVK010000023.1:0-71769 GCF_054780915.1 Hydrogenophaga aquatica
CGGCCAGTCCGTTCGCGCCAGCCATGCCGACATGACGCGAAGCGTTTCCACACAAAACGGCATAGAGCCCTGCCCGGCCACATCGATCGGGTTGCGGGGAGTGAGATCGTTGGTCTGCCCCACCAGGCGCCCGTACCAGGCAACGCCAGCCTTCACACGCCGTTGGTGCGCTGCATACAACCAGGTCTGACGCCCGCCCCAGCAGAAGCCGGTGACACCCACCTTGTTGACGTCACCGCCATTGGCCGCAGCCCAGTCGATGCAGGCATCCAGATCGGCCATGACCTGCGCATCGGGGACCTTGGAGATAACCTCGGCGATAAGTTTCGCCATCTCGCCGTAGCTCTGCGCGTCGCCTTGGCGGACGAACAACTCGGGGGCCAGGGCCAGATAGCCCGCACGCGCAAAGCGGCGCGCGGTATCGGCAATGTAGTCGTGCACACCAAAGATCTCGGACAGGACCAGCACCACCGGCAAACCTGTCTTGCCTGCGGGCGCCGCCCGGTAAACCGGCACGGACGTTCCGTTGACCGTGACGCTGATCTCTCCCACAGTGAGCCCATCGGCGGGCGTGTTGATCGCCGTCTGCGCAACGATGGGCATGGCGGCTGCGGCATAACCCACGCCCAGCGCCGCTTTCAGGGCTGTGCGCCGGGTGGCACCGGCTTCAGTGCTACGTCCGGGCAAAAGCGCCTGGAGGTCTTGTTCGAACGGCAGTTGACGCATGCAGAACTCCTGTGTGGTGAAGTTGAACAGACTTTGTACGAGCAGATTTTTCAGTCGTGGTTCCCGCTGACGGGGATTTCACACACTGGTCAACCCGTGCCTGTGCGCGAAGGCATAAAGCTCTACCCGGTTTGCCACGCCCAGCTTGCCGTAGATCGACGTGAGGTGGTTGCGCAAGGTGTGTTCACTGATGTGCAGGCGCTGCGCCACCACCTTTCCAGGCGCGGAGGCTTCACTGGCGAGCGCTGCGACCATCTGCCGTTCGCGGGGCGTCAGCCGCGCGATCCGCTGCTTCTCGGGATCGGGCTGCCGCGCCGCCTTCTGTCGGGCCAGCTCCATGAATATCCGGCCCGTGGCGCTGCGGTCTATCCACATCTCACCCGCGTGGATTTTCTCTATCGCCTTTATCAAGGTGTCCGGCGACTCGCGCTTTTCAACCACGCCACGTGCCCCGGCCAACACAGCGCTGTCATGCACGGCGCTGTGCCGGGAACTGGTCAGCGCCAGCAGCCGGGCCGGCACCTGGTGGTTCAGGTCTGCCAGCGACTCGGTGCCCTCTTCACCATCAAGGTCCAGCACCACAACGTCCGGCTGCCACTCCGGAACGCGAAGAACCACTTCTGCCGCCGACGACGCCACGCCCACGCAAGACATCCCGTGCCCGGAAACTTGCAGCAACTGCTGCAGCCCCCAGGCGGTCAGCGGCAACGCCGCCAACACCACCCGAACGGGACCGGGCTGGCTCTTGTCACCGCTGTTGTTCATGAGCTGGGGCATGTGCCTTTGAAAAAAAACGCGACTCTGAGAAAAGTGTTGATTTGTGTCGATGCGAAGCATACATCAACAGAATCTTTCGAGTAGTGCACCTCACAAGTGATCGTTTCAAGGGGCAAATATCCCATGACATTTCTACTACCAACCACCTACGCAAAGCCATAGGCAAACCCCACAAAAACCGCAGAAACAACCCATACATCCCACTGCATGGCTGGAGATACTTGCTCCATGTTGTCTGAGCACCGTACCAGCCCCAGGGAAACACTGGAATTGCCAGTGGCCCTGAAGAGTGGCCAAAACGGGGTAACGAAAAACATCAGCGCTTCGGGTGTGCTGATTGAACTGGATCAGGTTCAACAGATCGGCAGCACGGTGGACTTCGAAATCTGCCTCGACACCCCGGACGGCCCCGTGAAACTGGTGGCGCATGGCAAGGTTGTGCGCGTGACCGAGTTGGGGACACGGACGGGTGTGGCGGTGCAGTTGGTCGAGTCGCGGCTGGAGCCTGGGGAATAAGTGTTTCTTTTCTATTTTTCTGGAGCGATGCAATGAGCGACTTCACTTTCTCTTTCTCCCCCGACAGCAGCCTGAGCGCCTCGGACCAGGGCCAGTTCGCGTCGGCGTACACCAACCAGCTGAAGGCCTTCCTGCAGTCCGACGCGGGTGCAGACTACGTGGCCTACCTGGCACACAGTGTCAACGGACTGGAAGTGGCGGACGCTCTAGCCCTGGTTGAACTGATCCAGGCTGGTGACTTCGCGCTGGACGGCCTGTTCAACGCTGCCCAAAGCAAGACCGGCACCATCGACGGCGTGGCAGGCAGCCCCTCACCCATCATCACCATTGGTGAAGTTGTGGTGGACCTGACCGCCATCCTGTCGGGCGAAGACACCTTCAACTGGACCACCGTGACCAAGAAGGACACGATCTACCACGCCCGCGAGTACTACGCCGACGGCGGCGCACCCGAAGGTTGGACTGCGGGCTGGGCTGACCCGGCTCCTGAGCTGCAAAAGTACACCTTCAGCGAGAGCTACACAGTCACCAACCCCAACGGCAATGACACTGTGCCGTTGAACGTCGATCTGCTGGGCCAAGACTGGAGCAACTTCCAGATCGAAGTGACCGGCGTTGGCGATTACGACCGCACCAATGAGGGTTACACAGTCGCTGGCGACGCAACCGCTTCTTTCAATGGTCCTGCCACAACGGGCAATACCAACACTCTCACCTATGTAGGTGATGCCACCAACGAGGAATTCGGTGCTGACACCAACAATGACGGTGTGCCTGATGGCCTGGAAGACGGTTCTTTTGATGTGACTGTCGCATGGGCGGAAGCCACCGCCGCGGGCTCCACCGTCACCATCACTTTGACCTACGACTACTGGGCATAAATGCCACAGATCAGGCTGCAGCCCGTTTTTACGGTTTGTAGCCTGCCCAACCTGCTGCCTTGCAGCAGGTTTTTTTTTGCGATCGTTACCATCCCGGCATGAAGCTCCACCGATCCAAGGCCGCCACGCACCCGTTGGGTGAAGCATTGCGCCAGCACCGCTATTTGTTTTTGACCGTTGGTTTTTTCAGCATGGTGATCAATGTGCTGATGCTCACCCCCGCCATCTACATGCTGCAGGTGTACGACCGGGTGCTGACCAGCCGCAACACCACCACGTTGTTGCTGTTGACACTGATCATGCTGGGGCTGTTCCTTCTGGAGGCGGTGCTGGAGTGGATACGCGGGCAAGCCATGGTTCGAGGCAGCACAGCGCTTGAAGCCGCCCTGGGGCCTAAAGTGTTTGACGCTACGTTCCAGCGCACGCTGAATGGGCAGGGTCGCAGCTCCGGGCAGCCCTTGGCAGACTTGGTAACGCTGCGGGGTTTCGTCACCGGCAAAGGATTGTTCGCTTTTTTCGATGCGCCGTGGTCCCCCATTTACCTGTTCGTGATTTTTCTGCTGCACCCTTATCTGGGGCTGTTTGCGTTGACCGCCGCCCTCCTGCTCATTGCACTGACTTACTTCAATGAGAAGTTGACTGCAGAACCCTTGTCTGCCGCCAGCAAAGAAGGCCATTCAGCCAGTCGCCAGGCGACCAACAGCTTGCGTAATGCCGAAGCCATTGGCGCCATGGGCATGCTGGGCGCCATGAAACGTGCCTGGTTGTCTCGCCAAAACAAAGCCTTGACGCTGCAAGCAACAGCCAGCGACAGAGCCAACACCGTCAATGCCACAACGAAGTTTGCCCGCCAAGTGTTCCAGTCCGGCGTACTGGGGCTGGGCGCTCTGCTGGTCATAGACAACCAGATGACCCCGGGCAGCATGATCGCAGCGTCCATTCTGCTGGGCCGGACGCTCAGCCCGATCGATGCCGTCATCGGCCACTGGCGCAGTTGGGTGGCCGCCCGTGACGCCTACGCCCGCCTTGGCGAACTCCTACAGGCCCACCCAGAACCCGAGCCTCGCACCGCCCTTCCCCGCCCTCAAGGCTTCGTCACCGTGGAAAACCTGGTGGCTGGGCCACCGGGCGCGCGCACGCCGGTGCTCAAGGGCATACGCTTTGGCGCGGCGGCTGGCATGCTGGTCGCGGTGATTGGGCCGAGCGCCTCGGGCAAGTCCACCCTGGCCCGGGCGCTGGTGGGTGTGTGGCCGCCGATGAGCGGTACCGTCCGGCTCGACGGGGCCGATGTGTCGCAATGGAACAAGGAAGAACTCGGCCCATGGCTGGGCTACCTGCCGCAGGACGTGGAATTGTTCGAAGGCACCGTTGCGGAAAACATTGCCCGCTTCGGCCCGCCCGATTCGGCACGCACCGTGGCTGCCGCTCAGCGTGCCGGCGTGCATGACATGATCCTGCGGCTGCCACAAGGCTACGACACCCCCATCGGCGAAGGCGGCATGGCTCTTTCAGGAGGTCAGCGCCAGCGCATTGGCCTGGCCCGCGCCATGTACGGCGACCCGGCGCTGGTGGTGCTGGACGAGCCCAACGCCAACCTGGACGAAGCTGGCGACGCCGCCCTGGTGGGTGCACTGCGCGTGATGAAAGAAGAGAAGCGAACGGTCTTCGTCATCACCCACCGCATGAACCTGCTGGCCGAGGCAGACGCGATTCTGATCCTCGTCAACGGCGCCATCCAGGCGTACGGCCCGCGCGACGCGATCATGGAAACGCTGCGCCCGGCACAGAAGACCGGCGTCACCACGACACAGCCCAGTGCGCAACTGCCCAACGAGGTCAATGCATGAGTGCCGAACACACCCCCGCCATGGTGTCGTCAGGAACACCCGCAGAGGCCACCCTTACCGGCCTGACACTGCACACACAGGCCACAGGCGCCGAGCCCGACGCCCTGCCCGACACCGACTACCAGCGCATACTGCGTCGTGGCTTGTGGATATTGCTGGTGGGTTTTGGCGGGTTCGTGGCCTGGGCCACCCTGGCTCCGTTGGACGAGGGCATTCCTGCCCCCGGAGTGGTGGCAGTTGAAAGCAACCGCAAACGCATCGACCATTTCAGCGGCGGCATCGTGGAACAGATTCTTGTCCGCGAAGGCCAGCGTGTAAAGGCAGGAGATGAGCTGCTGGTACTGAACGAGACCCAAAGCAAGTCGGCCCTGAATGCCACGCAGAACCAGAGGCACACGGCCATGGCGACGCTGGCCAGGTTGCGCGCCGAAAGGGATGGCGCCAGCAGTCCGGCCTGGCCGCAGGAACTGGTGACAGCGGCCACCAAGGACCCGGAAGTGGCCTCGCTGCTGCGCTCCCAGGAAAGTCTGTTCCGTTCTCGGCGAAACGCACTGGAAGGAGAACTGCGCATCATCCGCGAGTCTGCCAAGGGACTGGAAACGCAGTTGGCCAGCCTGGCGCAACTCAAGGCCGGACGTGAAACCCAGATTGCCCTGTTCACCGAGCAGCTCAACTCGTACCGCGACCTGCGCAGCCAGGGCTTTGTATCGCGCAACAACCTGCTGGAACTGGAACGCCAGCTGGCCGAGGTGCAAAGCAAGCAAAGCGAGGACCTGTCCAACATTGCCGGGATCAATGCACGACTCGCGGAATTCCGCATGCGCGCGGCCCAAAGGGAAATGGAATACCGCCGGGAGGTGGAGAGCCTGATCACCGAGACGCAACGAGAGTTTTCTACCCTGGGTGAACGGCTCAATGCCCAGCAGGACACCTTTGACCGCCTGGTGTTGCGTGCCCCGGTTGACGGAACGGTGGTGGGCATGACCACGCACACGATAGGCGGCGTCGTGAAACCCGGCGAGCGGCTGATGGACATCGTTCCTGAGGGAGACAGCCTCATCATCGAGGCCCGCGTCTCACCGCAGCACATTGACCGCCTGCACCCAGGCCTGCCCGCCGAAGTGCACCTGGACGCCTACGTTCAAGCCAGGCAGCCTGTGGTGGGCGGCGAGGTGTCGGTGGTCTCGGCGGACGTGCTCACAGACGAGCGTACTGGCCAGCCCTACTTCACCCTGCGTGTGAACGTGCCCGCCGAAGAGCTGGCCAAGCTGGGCACGCTCAAACTGCAGCCGGGCATGCTGTCCACCGTCATGATCAAGACCGGGGAACGCTCGCTGATGTCCTACCTTGCGCGCCCGCTGCTGCGGCGGTTCAACACCGCCCTGGTGGAGCACTGAAGCGCGAGAGGCGGTTAACATCCGGTGCAGTTTCTGATACCTTGAGCCTCTCATGCAAAAGTTCATCAAGGCACGTGCAACGCTGCCTTTCACGCTCATCGCCGCTGCATTGCTAGCTGCTTGTGCTGGCGGGCCGCCCGCCGACAGCGGCCGAAGCACCGAAACCCCAGGCAGGGCCGCGGGCGCGGCTTCAACGCTGACGTTCGACGGCGGCCGCATTGAAGTGGACACCCGGGGCGCCGCATGCCGGGTCACGCTGACCGGGGAAATTCACGACGCCACGGTACGCCGCATGGACCAGGCCATGCAACAGGTGGCGCAGGCACGCTGCCAGGAAAAATGGCTGGTGCTGAACGTGAGCAACGGGCTGTTGGGTGATGCCATCACGTTGGGTTCGATGGCACGCAACCGAGGCTACGACACCCAGGTGCAGGCGGGCACGACCTGCAACACGCCCTGCCTGCTGGCATTCGCTGCCGGGCGCACCCGGATCATGCCCGCCAGCCCTGCCCCGGCGCGCATCGCCTTCTCGCAGATCCCGCCCGACCAGGACTTTGGCCGCACGGTCTGCGAGACGGAACTCAGCCGTGCCCAGCAGCTGACGCTGACGCGCTACCTGCGTGCCATGCTGCCTTCCAACACGGCGACCACGGTCTACCAAAAGCTGCAGGCAGCCACCTGCCGCAACACCGATGTGTACGGCCCCGACCAGGCCGTGGTGATCGGGCTGGCCACCGGCACACGGTAATTGGCGGCCCGGCGGCGACTCAGTGCGCCTGCTCCCAGTTGGCGCCCACGCCCACTTCGGCCAGCAGCGGCACCTTGAGCCGCGCTACGCCCGCCATCAGGCGCGGCACTTCGGTGCGCAGCCAGTCCACCTCGGCGTCGGGCACCTCAAACACCAGTTCGTCGTGCACCTGCATGACCATGCGGGTGGCACGTTGCTGGTCATCCAGCGCCTTTTGCACGGCCACCATGCTCATCTTGATGAGGTCGGCCGCCGTGCCCTGCATGGGGGCGTTGATGGCGGCGCGCTCGGCAGCCGCGCGGCGCGGGCCGTTGGGTGAGTTGATTTCGGGCAGGTAGAGGCGGCGGCCGAACACCGTTTCCACATAACCGCGTGCCTTGGCCTGGGCCTTGGTCTCGTCCATGTAGTGGCGCACGCCCGCAAAGCGCTGGAAGTAGCGGTCGATGTAGTTCTTGGCTGCCGTGTTGTCTATGCCCAGGGCCTTGGCCAGGCCATAGCTGCTCATGCCGTAGATGAGACCGAAGTTGATGACCTTGGCATAGCGGCGCTGCTCGCCGCTCACCTGATCGGGCGGCAAGCCGAACACCTCCGCCGCCGTGGCACGGTGCACGTCCATGCCTTCGGCAAAGGCCTTGAGCAAGGCCTCGTCGCCACTGATGTGGGCCATGATGCGCAGCTCGATCTGCGAATAGTCGGCACTGGCAATGACGTGCCCGGCGGGCGCCACGAAAGCCTCGCGCACGCGCCGCCCTTCCGCCGTGCGGATGGGAATGTTCTGCAGGTTGGGATCGTTGCTGGACAGACGCCCCGTCACCGCCACCGCCTGCGCGTAGTGGGTGTGAACGCGGCCCGTGCGCGGGTGCGCCATGCCCGCGAGCTTGTCGGTATAGGTGCCCTTGAGCTTGACGAGCGAGCGGTGCTCCAGGATCTTGGCGGGCAGCGGGTAGTCCTCGGCCAACTTTTCCAGCACTTCTTCGTCGGTGCTGCGCGCGCCGGTGGCGGTCTTCTTCACCACGGGCAGACCCAGTTTGTCGAAGAAGATTTCGCCCAGCTGCTTCGGACTGCTCAGGTTGAAGGGCTGCCCGGCAATGTCGTAGGCCTCGTTTTCCAGCTGCAGGATGCGCTGGCCCAGCTCGTGGCTCTGCCGCGCCAGCGTGTCGGCGTCGATCAGCACACCATTGCGCTCCATGCGGTAGAGCGCTTCGCTGCTGGCGATTTCCAGTTCGTAGATGGCCTTGAGCTTTTCGTCGGCCTGCAGGCGCGGCCACAGGGCCAGGTGCACGTCCAGGGTCTGGTCGCTGTCCTCGCAAGAGTATTCGGCGGCCTTGTCGATGGCCACCTGGGCGAAGGGAATCTGGTGCGCGCCCTTGCCGCAGAGTTCTTCGTAGCTGATGCCACTGCGTCCCAGGTGCCGCTCGGCCAGGCTGCCCAGGTTGTGCGGCTTGTGCACCTCCAGCACGTAGCTTTGCAGCATGGTGTCGTGGGCGTAGCCACGCACCTCAATGCCGTGGTTGGCAAACACGTGGCGGTCGTACTTGACGTGCTGGCCCAGCTTGAGCGCCGCAGGGTTCTCCAGCCAGGGTTTCAGGCGCGCCAGCACCTCGTCGCGCGGCAACTGGGCCGGCACGCCGGGGTAGTCGTGCGCCAGGGGCACGTAGGCGGCCTCGCCAGGTTTCACGCTGAAGGAAATGCCCACGATCTCCGCGCGCATCTCGTCGAGCGAGGTGGTTTCGGTATCCACGGCCACCAGCTCCGCCACCAGAATGCGTGCCAGCCAGGTGTCGAAAGCTTCCCACGTCAGCACGGTGTCGTACTGCTTGTGGGTGACTGCCGACGTGCCTGCTGGCGGGTCGGCGAACAGGTCGCCGGTCAGGCCCGCAGGCGCTGCGGCGGCTTTTGCCTTGGCGCCATCGGCCCCTGCATCGCCCTGGCCATCGGCCAGCGAACGCGCCAACCCTTTGAAGCCGTAACGCTCGTAGAAATCACGCAGGGCCGGTATTTCGCGCTCGCGCAGCACCAGGCTGTCCAGCGCGGGCAGGCCGGGCACGTAACCGTTCAGGTCGCAGTCGGTCTTGATGGTCACCAGCCTGCGCCCGGTGGGCAGCCAGTCCAGCGCCTTGCGCAGGTTGTCGCCTGCCACACCCTTGATCTTGTCGGCGTTGGCCACCACACCGTCGAGCGAACCGTGCTCCTGCAGCCATTTGGCGGCCGTCTTGGGGCCCACTTTTTCCACGCCGGGCACGTTGTCCACCGCATCACCCACCAGGGTCTGGTAGTCCACCATCAGGCTGGGTGGCACACCGAATTCTGCCGTCACGCCAGCCACGTCGCGCACCTTGCCGTTCATGGTGTCGATGATGGTGATGTGCGCGTTGACCAGTTGACTCAGGTCCTTGTCGCCGCTGGAGACGATCACCCGCACGCCCTGAGCCGCCGCCGTGGCGGCGAGCGTGCCAATCACGTCGTCGGCCTCCACGCCCGGCACATCCAGCACGGTCCAGCCCATCAGGCGCACCACCTCGTGGATGGGGGCGATCTGCGCACGCAGGTCGTCGGGCATGGGGCTGCGGTGGGCTTTGTACTCGGGGTACAGCTCGTCGCGGAAGGTGGGGCCGGACGCATCGAACACGCAGGCCACGTAGTCGCCAGGGTGCTCCTTCTGGAGCGCCTGCATCATGTTGATCATGCCGCGTATGGCCCCCGTGGCGGGGCTTGCAGGGTCGCCCGGCACGGCGCGCAGGTCGGGCATGGCATGGAAGGCGCGGTAGAGGTAGCTGGAGCCATCCACCAGCACCAGGGTCTTCGGGTTCTCGGTCATGGGCCTGATTGTGCGGGCAAATGCCTACAATCTAGGGATGCGACCCTTTCCAGCCCCCTTTGCTCCCGCACGCGCCAGCCTGACACTGGCCGCTGCCGTGCTGTTCACTCTGTCTGCGCCGGCCCAGGCCCAGCCGGGCTCCGCCCAGGGCCAGGTGGCGCAAGAACCCGTGCGCACGCTGGAGCAGAAAACCGAGCGCATCACCCACGAGGATGCGGGCAGCCGCATTGAAGAACTGCGCGTGGGCGGCCAGACCCGCAGCATCGACGTGCAGACCAAAACCGCCGTGCCGGGTTACCAGGTGCAACCCATAGACCCCAGCCAGGCCGACGACAGCAAGGGCAAGGCAGGCAAGAGCAGCTGGCGTTTGCTGAATTTCTGACCATGGCCGTTTACACCGAAGTCTCTGAAACCGAGGCTGCGGCGCTGCTGCGCCGCCTGGACCTGGGCGAACTGGTGTCGATGGCTGGCTGCTCCGGCGGCATCGAGAACACCAACTACTTCGTCTCCACCGAGCGCGAAGGCCAGACGCACGACTACGTGCTGACGCTGTTCGAGCGCCTGAGCTTCGAGCAGCTGCCCTTTTACCTGTACCTGATGAAGCACCTGGCGGGCAAGGGCATTCCGGTGCCGGACCCTGCCGCAGATGGCAAAGGCGAGATTCTTCACAAGATGAAGGGCAAACCTGCGTCGGTGGTGAACAAGTTGCGCGGCAAGCACGAACTTGCCCCCACCGCCGGGCAGTGTGCCCAGGTGGGCACCATGCTTGCGCGCATGCACCTGGCCGGGCTGGACTACAGCCGCCGCCAGCCCAACCTGCGCGGCCTGCCCTGGTGGAACGAGACCGTGCCGGTGGTACTGCCCCACTTGCAACGCGAACAGGCTGACCTGCTCAAGAGCGAGCTGGCCTACCAGAACCACGTGGCCGCCAGCCCCAGCTACGAAGCCCTGCCCCGCGGCCCCATCCACGCCGACCTGTTCCGCGACAACGTGATGTTCGAGAACGGCCAGCTCACGGGTTTCTTCGACTTCTATTTCGCTGGGGTGGATGCCTTTGCCTTCGACCTGGCGGTATGCCTGAACGACTGGTGCATCGACCTGGCCACCGGTGTGCAGGACGACGAGCGCACGGCGGCCATGGTGGCCGCCTATGAGTCGGTCCGCCCGCTGACGGCTGCCGAGCGCGAACTGATGCCCGCGATGCTGCGCGCCGGTGCCCTGCGCTTCTGGCTGTCGCGTCTGTGGGACTGGTACCTGCCGCGCGAGGCCAGCATGCTCAAGCCGCACGACCCCACCCACTTCGAGCGCGTGCTGCGCGCGCGCCTGGCGCAGCTATGAGGCTCAACCATGTACCGGCGCGCACCGGGCTGCTGTGGGTGAAACTGGGCATACGGACCTTCCTGCGCCAGCCGCTGGCCCTCGCCGGGCTGTTCTTCATGTTCATGATGGCGGTTTCGGTGCTGACGCTGGTACCCATCGTGGGCGCAGCACTGGCCCTGGCACTGCTGCCTGCCGCCACCCTGGGCCTGATGGCCGCCACGCGCGATGCCGCCAGCGGTAACTTTCCCATGCCTGCGGTGCTGGCTAGCGCCTTCAGGGCCGGCCAGGAACGCATGCGGGCCATGATGGTGCTGGGCGGCATGTATGCCATCGGCTCCTTCGTCGTCATGGGCCTGTCTGCGCTGCTTACCGGCGACCTGGGGCAGGCTCTGCAGCCCACCACCGAGATCACCGAGGAAGCCCTGCGGCAGCCCGCCATGCTGCGTCAGCTGCTGGTGAACATGGTGCTGTACATACCCTTGGGCCTCCTGTTCTGGCATGCGCCGGCACTGGTCCACTGGCACGGCGTGTCGCCAGCCAAAAGCCTGTTCTTCAGTGCCATGGCATGCTGGACCAACAAGGGCGCCATGCTGGTGTACTTCCTGGCGTGGTCGGGCGTGTTCCTGGGTTTTGCGCTCGCCGTGGTGACGCTCGCTTCATTCGTGGGCGGCCCACAGCTCCTGGGGGTGCTGATGTTCCCCATGGCCATGCTGATGAGCGCGATGTTCTTCACGTCGCTGTACTTCACGTTCCGCGACAGCTTCGTCACCGACGACGGGCAAGCGCCCGCCTGACCTTTCGGCCAAAGGCCGAAAGGTCACACGTTCGCCACAGACCTGTCACGCCCATTTCACAGACGAACAGCATGCTAGGCGCTGCTGTTCAACTACCTGTGAGTGATCACTGTGACAAACGAATCCCGCCCCGGTACGCACTTCAACGAAGAAGACTCCAACACGTCCAACAACGCCGCCTTTGAACAGGTGCTGGACGCGCGCCTGAGCCGCCGCAGCCTGTTGCGCGGCAGCGCTGGCATGGCGGGTGCCGCCGCCATGGGCACGGCAGCACTTTCCGGCTGTGCGGCAACGAGCGGCCTCTCGGCCCCCGTGGCTGCGTTGGGCTTCAAGCCCGTGGCAAAAAGCACCGCTGACGTGCTGGTCGTGCCCGAAGGCTATACCGCGCAAGTGCTGTACGGTCTGGGCGACCCGCTCACCGCCAGCACGCCTGCCTTCAAGAACGATGGCACCGATGGCGAATGGGGACACCGCGCAGGCGACCACCACGACGGCCTGGAATGGTTTGGTCTGGACGCCAGCGGCAACCCCTCCGACACCTTCAATTCGCGCGGGCTGCTGGCCGTCAACCATGAAGCCACCACCGACGAGAAACTTGCCTCCTTCTTCATCCACGCCAGCGGCGGTACCGCAACGCTGCCCCGCCCGGCCACCGAGGTGGACAAGGAGTTGATGATCCACGGCCTGTCCGTGGTGGAAGTGCAGTCCGACGGCAAGCGCTGGAGCTACAAAACCAGTTCGCCTTTCAACCGCCGCATTACCACGATGACTGAGGCCATCATCACCGGCCCGGCCCGTGGTACCGAACACGTCGTCACCAAATACAGCCCGGACGGGACCAAGGCCCGTGGCACGTTGAACAACTGCGGCACCGGCCGCACGCCCTGGGGCACCTTTGTGTCTGGTGAAGAGAACTGGTACGGCTACTTCTTCCGCGACGCGCAGGACGATGACCGCCGCAAGAAGGACAAGCAGGTACAGGCGCTGAACCGTTACGGCCGCAAGGCCGGTGCTGCAAGCCGCCACGGCTGGGAAAGCGCTGGCAGCGACGACCGCTTCGTGCGCTGGAACAACGGTGCCCTGGCCGCTTCCGCCAAGGAAGACTACCGCAACGAGATGAACACCTTCGGCTACGTGGTGGAACTCGACCCTTACAACACCAAGGAAGTGCTGCGCAAGCGCACCGCGCTGGGCCGCTTTGCCCACGAGGCCGTGGCCTTCGCCACGCCCGTGGCGGGTCAGCCCATCGTCGCCTACATGGGTGACGACGCCCGTGGCGAGTACATCTACAAGTACGTGTCCGACGCCAAGTGGGACCCGGCAGATGCCAAACCCGCCAACCGCATGGCCGCAGGCGACAAGTACCTGGACAAAGGCACTCTGTACGCCGCGCGCTTCAAGGATGACGGCACTGGCGAATGGCTGGAACTGTCCATGAACAACCCGGTGTTGGCCAACAGCTCGTACTTCGAGTTCAAGAGCAACGCCGACATGGCCATCTTCACCCGTCTGGCCGCCGACGCTGTGGGCGCCACCAAGATGGATCGCCCTGAATGGGGTGGCGTGAACCCGAAGAATGGCGAGGTCTACATCACCCTGACCAACAACAGCAACCGCACCGCCACCACCGCCGACGCCGCCAACCCGCGCGCCTACACCGACATGAAGGGCAGCAAGGAGCAGAAGGGTAACGTGCACGGCCACATCGTGCGCTTTGCCGAGCCCGGCCCCGCAGCCATGTCCTTCAAGTGGGACATCTACCTGTTTGCATCCGAAGCCGACTCGGACAAGGCCAACATCAACCTGTCGAACCTGACGGACGAGAACGATCTGTCCTCTCCCGACGGTCTGGTGTTCAGCAAGGCCACCGGTATCTGCTGGATCCAGACGGACGACGGCGCGTACACCGACAAGACGAACTGCATGCTGCTGGCAGCCCTGCCCGGCCAAGTGGGTGACGGCAGTACCAAGACCCTGCGCCATGGCGACCGCAGCGTCACGACCCACATGGGCAAGGCGCAGACACCCGCCACGCTCAAGCGCTTTCTGGTCGGCCCCAAGGGCAGCGAGATCACCGGCATCACCGAAACGCCGGATGGCCGTGCGGTGTTCGTGAACATCCAGCACCCCGGTGAAAACACCAAGATGGCCGACGTGCAGAACCCCGCCAAGTACGAGAGCCAGTGGCCTGCCAACGCAGGTTACGGCGCGGGCAAACGCCCACGCTCCGCCACCATCGTCATCACCAAGAACGACGGCGGCGTGATCGGCAGCTGATCTGACTTCAAGAGTTCACGTTTCGGGAAAGCGCGTGGGTCCCGCCCACGCATTGACACCGCCAGGGCTTTCGGGCCCCGGCGGTTTTTTTCACAGCGTCAGATGGGCGTGAGCTTGGCCACACTGAGCGCCAGCCACTTGGTACCGTGGCGCGGGAAGCTCACCTGGGCCCGGGCGTCGTCGCCCTGGCCTTCGACGGTGAGCACCTTGCCCTCGCCGAACTTGTTGTGAAACACCTGCATGCCCGCGCGTATGCCATGTGCGGGCTCGGCCTTCTGTGTGGGCACGGCGCCTGCGCCAGAATACGGCGCGTCCTTGGACGCGAAACCGCGCGAACCTTCCCCCAGGCCACTGCGGCCCCAGGCGGGCTGGGCGAACGCCCCTGTGCCCCCCCCGCCCTGCCCCGCGCCAGCGCCGCCCCACGCCGCCTGCTTGGGCGTGAGCCACTTCATGCAGGCCTCGGGCAACTCGTCCAGAAAGCGGCTGCGCACGTGATAGCGCGTCTGCCCGTGCAGCATGCGCGACTGGGCGTAGCTCAGGTACAGGCGCTTGCGCGCCCGTGTGATGGCCACGTACATCAGCCGGCGCTCCTCTTCCAGACCGTCCATGTCGCTCAGGCTGTTTTCGTGAGGGAATAGCCCCTCCTCCAACCCGGTGATGAACACGGCGTCGAACTCCAGCCCCTTGGCAGCGTGCACAGTCATCAGCTGCACGGCCTCCTGACCGGCCTGGGCCTGGTTGTCGCCCGACTCCAGCGCAGCGTGCGTCAGAAAGGCCACCAGCGGGCTCAACGTCTCGCCGGTGTCGGCGTCACCCGGCAAGGGCTGGTCGACGACGGGCGCATTCGGGTCCAGCCCCTGGCTGGCCGGGGACTGGGTGAGCCCTGCGCCGGGCACACCTTTGGCGGTTTCGTCCAGCGGCAGGGCCACGGCGTCGCGGCCAAAACCTTCCTGCATGACGAAGCTTTCTGCCGCGTTCACCAGTTCTTCCAGGTTTTCCACCCGGTCGGCGCCGTCGCGGTCGGCGCGGTAATGCTCCATCAGGCCGCTGTGCTGCAGCACCAGTTCGATGATCTCGCGCAGCGTGGCGCCTTCGGTCTGCTCGCGCATCACATCGACCTTGGCGAGGAAGGCCGACAGATTTGCACCGGCCTTGCCACCCAGGGTGCTTACCGCATCGTGCAGCGAGCAGCCCGCCGCCCTGGCGGCGTCCTGCAACTGTTCCAGGCTGCGCGCACCTATGCCGCGCGGCGGGAAGTTCACCACCCGCAGGAAGCTGGTGTCGTCGTGCGGGTTGTCCAGCAAACGCAGGTAGGCCAGGGCGTGCTTGATCTCGGCGCGCTCGAAGAAGCGCAGGCCGCCGTACACCCGGTAGGGCACCCCGGCGTTGAACAGCGCGCTTTCCAACACGCGGCTTTGCGCGTTGCTGCGGTAGAGGATGGCGATTTCCTGGCGAGGAAAGCCGTCGTTGCGCTCCAGTTGGCGGATTTCCTCCACCAGCCAGCGGGATTCCTCGAAATCGTTGGGTTGCTCGATCACCCGCACCGGCTCGCCCGCGCCCTGGTCGGTGCGCAGGTTCTTGCCCAGGCGGTGGCGGTTGTGGTCGATGAGCTGGTTGGCCGCTTCCAGGATGTTGCCGTGGCTGCGGTAGTTCTGCTCCAGCTTGATCTGGTGCTTGACCCCGAACTCACGCACGAAGTCGGCCATGTTGCCCACACGCGCACCCCGGAAGGCATAGATGCTCTGGTCATCATCACCCACGGCCAGCACGGCGTTGCCACCCGGCACAAAGCGGCCGTTGTCGTCGTGCCCGGCCAGTTGCTTGAGCCAGGCGTACTGCAGCTTGTTGGTGTCCTGGAACTCGTCCACCAGGATGTGGTGGAAGCGCCGCTGGTAATGTTCGCGCAGCGGGTCGTTGTCGCGCAGCAGCTCGAAGCTGCGCAGCATCAGCTCGCCAAAGTCCACCACGCCTTCGCGCTGGCACTGGTCTTCGTAGAGCTGGTAGATCTCGATGCGCTTGCGCTGGTCCTCGTCGCGCGGGGTCATCTGCCAAGGGCGCAGGCCGTCTTCCTTGCACCCGGCGATGAACCACTGCAGCTCCTTGGGCTTGAAGCGTTCTTCGTCGATGTTGTATTGCTTGACCAGGCGTTTGATGGCGCTGAGCTGGTCTTGCGTGTCCAGGATCTGGAAGGTCTGCGGCAGGTTGGCCAGCTTCCAGTGGGCGCGCAGCAGGCGGTTGCACAGGCCGTGGAAGGTGCCAATCCACATGCCGCGCACGTTCACCGGCAACAGGGCCGACAGGCGGGTGAGCATCTCCTTGGCCGCCTTGTTGGTGAAGGTCACGGCCAGAATGCCGCCGGGCGTGGCCTGCCCGGTGGACAGCAGCCAGGCGATGCGCGTGGTGAGCACGCGCGTCTTGCCCGAGCCCGCGCCCGCCAGGATGAGCGCGTGCTCGGCAGGCAGCGTCACCGCCGCGCGCTGTTCGTCATTGAGCGATTGCAGCAGGGGGCTTTGGAACAGGCCGGTTTGCGGCTGGGAGGCGGCCGCTGGGGAAAAGTCTTCGAGCATGCAGGGATTGTAGGAAGTCCCGCCCCCGGGTCTCACCTCAGCGCGTGGTCTGCGGCGACTCCATGGTGATTTCCACCCGGCGGTTGGCCGCTCGCCCTTCGGGCGTGGCGTTGGAGGCGATGGGCCTTGTGTCGGCGTAGCCCGAGGCGCGCAGCCGCGTGGGATTGAGCCCACGGCTCTGCAGGTGCCGCACCACGCTGCCCGCACGGCCCGCGGCCAGCTCCCAGTTGGAAGGGAAGCGCGCGGTCTGGATGGGCACGTTGTCGGTGTGCCCCTCCACCACGATGGTGTAGTCGGGCACGCGGTTCAGCGCGGGCAGCAACTGGTCGATCACCGTCTGCCCTGCAGGTGTGAGGCCGGCCTCACCCGACGCGAACAGCAACTCGCTGCTGATGCGGAAACGCACCACGCCTTCACCCTTGACCACCTCGATGCTCTGCCCCAGTTCACCCAAGGGCAGACCCGCCAACGGGTCCGCTTGCCCGCTGCCCTGGCTCGCGGCGCCATCCTTCTGGCCGTTCTGCGGACCGTCCACAGGCTGGCCGGACTTACCCTGAACCGGCATAGGCAAGGGAATGGGGGGAACGATCGTGGAACCCTCGGCATTGGCCCCCTGAGTGGCAGACGCCACCTCGCGCCTCTCGCCTCCCTCGTGTCGGCGGCTGATGGGCTCGGAAAACGCCAGCATGACCACGAGCATGGCCAGCAGCAGTGTGACCACGTCCAGGTAGGTGATGAGCCAGGTTTCTTCTTCCTGGGGGGCGGGGGCGTCCATGTGCCAGCGCGCGAAGCGCCCGCCAGCCATGGCACGGCGGCGGACCGGCTCCGGCAAAGGTGGCGGCGCCGGGGGCTCGGCAGGCTGTTGCGCCTTACCGATCATGCGGTGCAGGAGGCTGTCGCTCATGCGCGGTCCGGCAATCGCGTCAAGGCTGCCCCGCATCACGGGCGGCAGCGGGCTTGGTGGGGGCCTGGGCAGGCGGCACCTTGCGGCGGGCGGCATTCCTGCCCATGTCCTGCGGGCCGTCGAAGATCTCGTCCTCGTGGTGCGCCACGAAGGACTTGAGGGTCTCACGCATCAGGGAAGGGCTGCGCTTGGCACACATCATCGATATGCCCTGCAACACCATGTTCATCAGCACAATGCGCTGCTCGGTGCGCCGCTCCAGCTTCACCGCCACGGGCTTGAACACCAGGTTGGCCAGCAGGATGCCGTAGAAGGTGGTCATGAGTGCCACGGCCAGGTGGCGGCCGATCACCGCCATGTCGCCCGAGCCCAGGATGTCCATGAGGTTGACCAGCCCCACGAGCGTGCCGATCATCCCGAAGGCGGGCGCGTAACTGGCCATCACGCGAAACAGCTGCGCCTCTGCCGCCTCCTGGGCGCGCAGGCGCGAAATGCGCCACTGCAGCAGGTCGAGGATGTCTTCTTCCGGCGTGCGCTCGATGACGAGTTGCACACCCGTGCGCAGAAACGGATTCGTCACACGCGCCAGCGCCTTTTCCACGGCAACGGGATCGTCGCGGATCCACAGCCGGGACACGTCGACCAGCTCCTCGATGTCCTTCTGGGTGTAAAGCCGCTCGTTGCGCAACACCGTCTTGAGCAGGCCGATCACACGCACCACCTCCCTGAGCGGATAGCTCAGGAACGTGGCGGCCATGGTGCCCACCAGCACTATGCCCAGCCCCGGCAGGTCGATGAAGAGACGCGGGTCGTCCGTCGCGAAAAACAGCAGCACGGCCAGCAACAGCACGCTGGCCACCATCCCAATGAGGGTGGATGGATTCATCCGGACACTCCTTGCGGCGGCGATGCCACCGCCCATTGCGGACAATTGTGCCTCAAGGCTCTCGGGCGTCGCCAGTGCGCAATACACATTTCCGTATGCCGCCTATTTGCCACCCCGCGCCCAAAGCGCCCGCGAACGGTCTAGAATCAATCACCGGGCCCAAGATTCTTGCGTCCGGTTTTTTCATGACCGGGCCCAGGCCAAGCGCTCAATCTCTCAACCGCCTTGATGGAGCCTGGTGACATGGAAATCTTCGACTACGACAACATTCTGCTTCTGCCCCGCAAATGCCGGGTGGAAAGCCGCGCCGAGTGCGATGCCGGCGTGACCCTGGGTGGGCGGCGCTTCCGCCTCCCGGTGGTGCCCGCCAACATGAAAACGGTGCTCAACGAAGAGATCGCCGAATGGCTGGCCCGCAACGGCTACTTCTACGTGATGCACCGCTTCGATCTGGACAACATCGCCTTCACGCGGCGCATGCTGGAGCAGAAGCTTTACGCATCCATATCCCTGGGCGTGAAGGCTGCGGACTATGCCACCGCCGACCGCCTGGCCGCCGAGGGGCTGGTGCCGGAATTCATCACCATCGACATTGCCCACGGCCATGCCGACAGCGTGCAGCGCATGATTGCGCACCTGAAGGAAAAGCTGCCGCAGAGCTTCATCATCGCAGGCAACGTGGGCACGCCCGAGGCAGTGATCGACCTGGAGAACTGGGGCGCCGACGCCACCAAGGTGGGCATTGGCCCGGGCAAGGTGTGCATCACCAAGCTCAAGACCGGCTTTGGCACGGGTGGCTGGCAACTGTCGGCGCTGAAGTGGTGCGCACGCGTGGCCACCAAGCCCATCATCGCCGACGGCGGCATTCGCGAGCACGGCGACATTGCCAAGTCCATCCGCTTCGGGGCCACCATGGTGATGATCGGCTCACTGATGGCAGGTCATGAAGAGTCCCCCGGCCAGACGGTGGAGGTGGACGGCAAGCTGTACAAGGAGTACTACGGCTCGGCCAGCGACTTCAACAAGGGCGAGTACAAGCACGTGGAAGGCAAGCGCATTCTGGAGCCCATCAAGGGCCGCCTGGCCGACACGCTGCGCGAGATGGAAGAAGACCTGCAAAGCTCCATCAGCTACGCCGGTGGCAAACAGCTGATGGACATCCGCAAGGTGAACTACGTGATCCTGGGTGGCGACAACGCGGGCGAACACCTGCTGATGTAACCCCCGGCTGGCTCAGGAACGCAGCAGTTCCTGGGCCAGGGCGTGCAGGCGGTGGGCGGGGTTGGCCAGCGCTTCCACCACGCTGAAGTGGTTGAGGCCCGGCAAGGCCTCGCACACCGGCACGCGGCGCTTGCCCCACGCATCGCGGATCAGTTGGTTGTGCCGCAGGAACTCGGCACTCTCGTTGCCGCCCACCACGGTATAGAACTGGCCATGAGCAGGGGCAGGCAGCAATGCCGGGCTGGCCCGGCGCACCTGGGCTGGTGTCAGCCGCAGGTCGTCTTTCAGGAACGGGGTGCGGCGAACCGGTTCCAGGTCATACAGGCCAGAAATGGACAGTGCGCCACGCACAAGTTTGGCGGGCAGGTCACGCCCCAGGGCACGCCACTGACACAGCATCAGCATGGCCGCCAGGTGCCCGCCCGCGGAATGCCCAGCCACCACGATGCGGTTCGGGTCGCCGCCATGGCGGGCGATGTTGCGGTACACCCAGGCCACCGCGTGCACCGTTTCCATGACGATGTCCGGCACAGTGACGCTCGGGCAAAGGGAATAGTTGGGCACCACCACGCAGGCGCCGCTGGCGGTGAAAGGCGGTGCAACGAAGGAATGGTCCCGCTTGTCCAGCGAGCGCCAATACCCCCCGTGAATGAACACCAGTACCGGAGCAGGCCCCTGGGCGCCTTGCGCCGGAAACACATCGAGCGTTTGCGACGGGTCGTTGCCATAGGCCAGGTCAAGCACGCAGGGCTGCTGACGCGCACGGGCCGAAGCTTCCGTCCAGTGCTGGAAGTGCTGCACGCACTCGGGCACCAGGGCGCGGTTGTTGTACATGGCATCAAGCCACTGCGGGGCAGGTTTTTTCATCTGTTGTCTCCTGAGATTCCGGCATTCTCGCACCGCTCAGGCAGCCCCCCCCGGCTTTCCGCCGGGATGGCCGCAACAACGTCTGAAGCGCTTGCCAGTCAGTAAGACGTTGCTGCGCGCGCGGCCTGGTCGTAGCGTCCCGAGACCGTGCGCAGCAACCTCGCAAAGTCCCCCAACTGGCGGTTTTCTTCGGCCGAACCGGAAAAGCCGGGCATCAGGCAAGCCTCGCGCACGTCACGGTAACGCATGCACAGTGCAGCCCCCGCTTCCGTGGTCGAGAAGAACACCTCCTTGCCCTTCTTCTGGCTGCGCACGTAGCCAGCCGCTACCAGCTTCTTGAGCGAGTAGGACACCACATGCGTGTCCTCGATGTTCAGCACAAAGCAGATGTCGGCCAGCCGCTTTTCCATGCCCCGGTGGTTGGTGTGGTGCAGCACCAGCACGTCCACGGCCGTCATGTCCTTCACACCCGCCGCACCCATGCAGCGCGTCATCCAGCGGTTGAAGGCGTGGGTGGCAATGATCAGGCCGAACTCGAACTCGGACAGTTCAGGCGACTTTTCCGACACGAGGTGCGCAGACGTGACGATGCGCTGAGAGTCGTTGGCGCTTGCGCTTGTTGATGGGCTGGATGCGGTTTTGGTGGTCATTTGAAGGAAGGGCGAGAACGGTTGAGGCAACAAAACTTGCGTGTCATGTTAACAACAGATCACGAATACGGGAAAACCTTAGTGACAAAACGTTGACGTTTTATTAACATTATTTCGTCGTTATGAGTTCAACGACGCTGACTGGCGACCGCCAGGCGGCTTCATCACCGTTAACGGAGTACACCATGGTCTATGTGAAACAGTGGGCAATCGCAGGCGCGGCCGCCACCGCCTTGTCGTTCGGCGGTCAGGCCCTGGCCCAGCAGAAGTGGGACATGCCCACGGGCTACCCCGCGTCCAACTTCCACACCGAAAACATCCAGCAGTTCGCCAAGGACGTGGAACAGGCCACGGCGGGCAAGCTCAAGATCACGGTGCACGATGGCGGCTCGCTCTTCAAGGCCAACGAAATCAAGCGCGCCGTGCAAGGCGGGCAGGCCCAGATCGGCGAAATCATCATCTCGGGCTACTCGAACGAGAACGCCCTCTTCGGCCTGGACTCCATCCCCTTCCTGGCCACAAGCTACGCCGACGCGCAAAAGCTATGGAAAGTCTCGCGCGCCGCAACGGAAGCTGCACTGGCCAAGCAGGGCATCAAGGTGCTGTATTCCGTGGCCTGGCCGCCCCAGGGCATCTTCAGCGCCAAGCCCATCCAGACAGTGGCCGACCTCAAGGGCGTGAAGTGGCGCGCCTACAACCCCAACACCAGCCGCATTGCCCAGCTCGTGGGCGCCCAGCCTGTGACCGTGCAGGCCGCAGAACTGACGCAGGCACTGGCCACCGGCGCGGTGACCGCGTTCATGACGTCTGGCGCCACCGGCTACGACAGCAAGGTGTGGGAGCAGGTGAAGTACTACTACGACGTGAGCGCCTGGCTGCCCAAGAACCTGGTGATCGTTTCGCAAAAGGCCTTTGACAGCCTGGACAAAACCGCCCAGGCAGCCGTGACCAAGGCGGCGGAAGATGCCGAGGCGCGCGGCTGGAAGATCAGCGCAGAGAAGAATGGCTGGTATCTGGACCAGCTTCGCAAGAACGGCATGGTGGTCGAACCCGGCTCTGCCCAGCTGCGCGAACAGCTCAAGAGCATTGGAGAAATCATGGTCACCGACTGGGTCCAGAAGACCGGTGCCGACGCCCAGGCCATTGTTGATGCGTTCCGCAAATAAGCTCTTCATGCCGGACGTCGCGGCCCTTTTTCCCCAAAGGGTCGCCATCCAGCCCACAGGAAAGGCAAGCCATGCGCCAAGTGCTTGATCGTTTTTTCAACGCTGCCGGGTATCTGGCGGGCATCTTCTTGATTGGCACACTTGCCGCCGTGCTTGCCAGCATCCTGGGCCGCCTACACCCGGCGTTTGACCTTCCAGGCGCGGATGCCTATGCCGGCTATTGCATGGCAACGTCGGCATTCCTTGCACTGGCGCCCACGCTGCGCCGGGGCGAGCACATCCGCGTGACGCTGCTGCTCAATCACCTGCCTGCGGGCGGACAGCGCACCCTGGACATCCTTTGCCACGTGGTGGCGGTGGCCCTGTCCGGTGCGCTGGCCTGGTTCTCCATCCGGCTGGTCCTGCAGTCGCGCGAATTCTTCGACATTTCCACCGGCCTGGACGCCACCCCCCTGTGGATTCCGCAACTGGGCATGGCCACAGGCACCACGCTGTTCGCGCTCGCCTTCCTGGGCGACCTGGTGCTGCTGCTGCGCGGCGAGCCGCTTCGCGACACGCCAGCCGAGGGCGAGCCCGCCCGCATCGAATAAGGACACGCCATGGAACTCACCATCACCCTGCTGCTGGTCGCGGCGCTGTTTCTGATCCTGGGTTGCGGCGTCTGGGTCGGCCTCACCCTCACGGGCGTGGCCTGGATCGGCATGGAACTGTTCACCAGCCGGCCCGTCGGCGACGCGATGGCCGTCACCATCTGGGGCTCGGCCTCGTCGTGGACACTGACCGCCCTGCCCCTGTTCATCTGGATGGGGGAAATCCTCTTTCGCACCAAGCTGTCGGAGGACATGTTCAAGGGCCTGGCCCCCTGGCTGGAACGCCTGCCGGGCCGCCTGCTGCACACCAACATCATCGGCTGCACCATCTTCGCGGCGGTGTCGGGCTCGTCGGCCGCCACCTGCGCCACCATCGGCAAGATGACGCTGCCCGAGCTTTCCAGACGCGGTTACCCGGAGCACATGGCCATCAGTACCCTCGCTGGCGCTGGCACCCTGGGCCTGCTCATCCCGCCGTCCATCATCATGATCGTGTACGGCGTGGCCGCCAACGTGTCCATCGCGCAGCTCTTCATCGCTGGCGTACTGCCCGGCCTGCTGCTGGGCGGCCTGTTCATGGGGTACACCATGGGCTGGGCGCTGCTGCATCCGGACCAGATCCCGCCTGCGGGCAAACCCATGACGCTGTGGGAAAAGCTCAAGGCCTCGCGCAACCTGCTGCCCGTGATGGCGCTGATTGCCGCCGTGCTGGGTTCCATCTACAGCGGCCTGGCCACAGCGACCGAATCCGCCGCCCTGGGTGTGGTGGGCGCACTGCTCATTGCCGGGTTGCAAGGGCAGCTGAACTGGCGCCAGTTCCGCGACAGCCTGCTGGGTGCCACACGCCTGTATTGCATGATCGCGCTCATTCTGGCGGGGGCTGCCTTCCTGACGCTGTCGATGGGCTACATCGGCCTGCCCCGCCACCTGGCGGAATGGATAGGCAGCCTGGGGCTCTCGCAGCTGCAGCTGATCTGCGCACTCATGGTCTTCTTCGTCGTGCTGGGGTGTTTCCTGGACGGTATCTCCGTCGTCGTGCTGACCATGGGTGTGCTGCTGCCCACCATCGAAAAGGCAGGCATAGACCCGGTCTGGTTCGGCATCTTCGTGGTGCTGGTGGTGGAAATGGCGCAGATCACCCCCCCGGTGGGCTTCAACCTGTTCGTGCTGCAAGGCATGACCAAGAAGCAGATCACCTACCTGGCCAGGCATTCGGCGCCAATGTTCCTGCTGATGGTGGCGGCGGTGCTGCTGATCTACTTTGTCCCCGGCATCGTGACCTGGCTGCCCGGCCAGATGGTGGGCTGAACCATGACCGCGCAAGACCTGCAGGCGCCACGCTTGCTGGCGCTGGGCGATGCCGCCTGGACGGTGGAGTTCGGGCGCGACATCGACGCTGGGATCAACGCCCGCGTGATGGGGCTGGCCGACAGGGTAGGCGCCTGGCGCCATGACGACCCGCTGTTCGCGCCGGTGACCGACGTGGTTCCCACATTCCGCTCGCTCACGGTGCACTTCAACCCGCAAACGGCGGACGCCGAGGCACTGGGCCAGCGGCTGCTGGCACTGGCGGGGGAAGGCGGCAAACAGGCGCGCGAGGGCCGCCACTGGCGGCTGCCGGTGTGCTTCACCCCAGACTTTGCGCCAGACCTGCCCAGGCTGGCCGAAGCCAAGGGAATGAGCGAGGCAGAAGTCATCCAGCGGCTGCTTGCCACGGAATTCCGGGTGTACATGATCGGCTTCCTGCCCGGCTTCCCGTACATGGGGGGTTTGCCGCCCGAGCTGGCCATGCCCCGGCTGGCCAACCCGCGCCAGCGCGTGCCTGCCCAGTCGCTGGCGGTGGCGGGCGAGATGTGCGCGGTGTACCCCTGGGAAAGCCCAGGCGGCTGGAACCTGCTGGGCCGCACCCCCGTGCAACTGTTCGACCTGCACCACGCCAGCCAGGCGGCCATGCTGGCCGCTGGCGACGTGGTGCGCTGGCACGCGGTGGACATGGCGGAGTACGAACGGCTGCTCACGCAGAGTCAAGGCGGCCAACCCGCCCGGGAAACCTTTCTGCAGGCGGAGGGCGCGACATGACCCGCACGTCAGCAGGCATCATCGAAATACTGCAACCCGGCTTTGGCACGACGGTGCAGGACCGTGGGCGGCCAGGGCACCGGCACGAGGGCATCCCCTTGTCGGGCTGGCTGGATGCGCCCCTGGCGGAAGCCGCCAACGCCCTGGCGGGCAACAACGGCGGCGAAGCGGTGCTGGAACTGCGCGGCATGGGCACCGAACTGCGCGTGCAGGCCGGGCCGGTGCGCGTGGCACTCGCCGGGGCCATTGGGGCCAAATGGCTGCATGCCGATGGCAAGAGCATCCCCTTGCCCGCCTGGCAAAGTGCCACCTTGCAGGCAGGCGACCGGCTGGTGCTGGGCGCGGCCGAAACGGGTTGCGCCTACCTGGCCGTGGCTGGCGGCCTGCGACTGCCCCCACAACTGGGCAGCCGTTCCAGCTACTGGCGTGCCGGGCTGCCGGGCCTGCTGGGCCGAGCGCTTCGCCCCGGCGACCTGCTGCCCTGCAGTGCCTGGACCTCACCCGACCCCAGGGAATGGCGCACGCCCAGCCCCTGGTCACAACCGGGCGGCCCCATCCGGGTGATGCTCGGCCCGCAAGAGGACCACTTCTCCCCAGAGGCCATCACGACCTTCCTGAACGGCGAATGGGAGACGACCCCCGAACAGGACCGCATGGGCATGCGCCTGCGCGGCACGCCGCTGGCCCACTCCAGCGCGGCGGCAGCAGACATCGTTTCCGACGCGGTGACGCCGGGCACCATCCAGGTACCCGCCAGCGGCCTGCCCATCGTGCTGCTGGCCGACAGCCAGACCGTGGGCGGCTACCCCAAGATCGCCACCGTCATCAGCGCCGACCTGCCCCGGCTGGCACACTTGAAGCCAGGGACGCGCTTGAGCTTCCAGGCCGTCAGCGGTGACCAAGCCCGCGAGGCGCTGCACGACCAGCGCACCGCCTGGAACCGCTGGCTGGCCACCCGGGAAGCCTTCGTGCCACCGGGTTTCATCGACGAAGAAGCCCTGTACGGCAGCAACCTCGTCAGCGGCATGTTGCGCGCTGAACCCTGAAACGGAGCATCACGATGACGACCTCCCTCATCAACCTGAACGCCGACCTGGGCGAGAGCTTTGGCGCGTGGCAGATGGGCGACGACCCCGCCCTGTTGCAGATCGTGAACAGCGCCAACGTGGCCTGCGGCTTCCACGCTGGCGACCCGGCCGTCATGCGCGACACCGTTCGCCTGGCCCTGCAACGAGGCGTGAGCATTGGCGCGCACCCCTCCTACCCCGATCTGCAAGGCTTCGGGCGGCGCGTGATGCAGATGTCTGCCAAAGACCTGGAGGCCACCATCCTTTACCAGGTGGGCGCGCTGCAAGCCATGGCCGCTGCCGAGGGCGGGCGCGTGACGCACGTGAAGCCCCATGGTGCCCTGAACAACGTGGCTTGTGCCGACCCCACGGTAGCCGCTACCGTGGTGCGTGCCGTGCAAAGCCTGGACCGCTCGCTGACACTGCTCGCCCCCGCCCATTCGGCCCTGGTGAAGGCGGCCGAAGCCGCAGGCCAGCCAGTGCGGTACGAGGTGTTTGCGGACCGAGCCTACCTGGACGACGGGCAGTTGATGCCCCGCTCACAGCCCGGCGCCGTGCTGCACGACGCCCAGGAATGCGTGGACCACGTGCTGCGCATGCTCAAGGCCCAGGCCATCGTGACCGCCAGCGGGCAACAGCTACCCACCCGCATCGACAGCATCTGCGTACACGGCGATGGACCCGAGGCGGTGGCCACGGCACGCGCCATACGCCAGGCGCTGGAGCAGGCAGGCTACACGCTGGCGCCGTTGGACCGCATGGGTTGAGGCTAAGATGCAGGGCCCAACCAGGCCGACGCAGCTCACATGACGGAGGCCGCAAGCACAGAGGAATAACGTGTTCAAGAATGTGATGGTCTACCGCATCGGGCCGGACTGGTCGGCCACGGTGGAACAGATGGAAGAGGCGCTGGCCAAGATGCCTTTCGAGCCCTGCGGCGCAACGCAGGAAATCTCCATGGGCTGGGTGCCGCCGCGCGGCGAGAAGCACGGCGCCCTGGTAGAGCTGGTGGGCGGCCACCGCATCCTGCGCTTCGTGATCGAATCCAAGGGGGTGCCGGGCTCGGTGATCAAACGGCACCTGGACGAGCGCGTGGCCGACATCGAGGCCAAGGAAGGCCGCAAGCCCGGCCGCAAGGAAAGCCGCGAACTGCGCGACGAGATCGTGCACGACCTGCTGCCCATGGCCTTTGCCAAGACCTCCACGGTGATGGTGTGGATGGACCTGCAGACCGGCCGGCTGGTGCTGGACTGCGCCAGCCAGGGCAAGGCAGACGAAGTCATCACCGCGCTGGTCAAGGCCTTTGACGGCCTGCAGCTGAGCGCGCTCAACACCCAGATGGCGCCGCAAGCTGCGATGACGGCCTGGCTCACCGGCACCGCCGACGACTGGCCTGCCCACTTCGCCCCCGGGCGCGAGGTGGAGCTGAAGTCGGGCGACGAAATGAACTCGGTGGTGAAGTTCACACGCCACCACCTGGAAGACGAGGAAATGCGCCGCCACATCAGCCAGGGCAAGCTGCCCACCAAGCTGGCGCTGGACTGGGACGGCCGCGTGACATTCGTGCTGACCGAAGGCACACAGCTCAAGAAGGTGGCCTTTCTGGACGGCGTGTTCGAGGACAACGCCACGGCCGAGGACGGCGGCGGCTTCGACGCCGACGTGGCTATTGCCACGGGCGAACTGGGCGCGCTGATCACCGACCTGACCGCGGCCCTTGGGGGCGAGCTGGTCTGAACCGCAAGGAGCAACGAACGTGCTGACCGCCATCGCGATCTGCCTGGGAGCCTGTGTAGGCGCCTTGAGCCGCTGGCAACTGAGCGCCTGGCTCAACCATTCCGGCGCACTGCTGCCCTGGGGCACGCTGGTGTCCAACTGGGTCGGCGCTTACGTGGTGGGAGCGATGCTGGTGTTCTTTCAGCAGCACAGCGGGCTGGACCCGGCATGGCGCGCAGCCATCGTCACCGGCATGCTGGGCGCACTCACCACGTTCTCCACCTTCTCACTGGAAACGGTGGTCATGCTGCAGCACGGGCGCTGGGCTCTGGGGTTCCTGAACACGGCGCTGCACGTCATCGGCTCGTTCCTGCTTACCTGGGCCGGCATCGTGTCGGCCCAGCACCTGTGGTCGGCACGCGCTTAATGCAATATGTTGATATTGCAAAAAAATCTCATCTGTTCTATAATATAAAAAGTTGCCGCCATGCTCTCCGGCGTCAACGCTGTCGTCTGACACGGTCTGGCCCTCTGCGGGTCTTGCACCAAGCCTTTTTGACCGCTGAGTCGGTCCTGTGGCCGTCACCCGCCATCTACGCGGCGAGCCCCATCCCCGGTCTGTCTCCTTACGCTTGGCCGGAACCTTACCTGGTCTTGCACCGCTGCGGCTTTCGCCGTGGCTGCATTTTTGCTTTTCTCATCCACAGGGCCCAAGAACGCTCTGGTATCCGACATGAATTCCTTGACTCATCACCCCATTTCAGTGGGCCGCTACCTCGTATCCCCACTGACCCGCCGCACCGACGGCGGCCGCTACACCGCCTCCCTGTCCGTTCGCAGCGGACGCGGCATCGCATCGCACGACCGTGTCTTTCGCTTCACGCCGACCTTCGCCACACGCGAAGACGCGCTGACCTACGCGCTGGCCCAAGGCACCGAATGCCTGCCCTGCTAAGGCACCCCTACACACCCGCATTACCCCTTTTTCTGGAGAACACATGGCCAAAGAAGACCTGATCGAGATGCAAGGCAAAGTCGATGAAGTGCTGCCCGACTCGCGCTTTCGCGTGACGCTGGAAAACGGCCACTCCCTGGTGGCCTATTCCGCGGGCAAGATGCGCAAGCACCACATCCGCATCCTGGCGGGTGACAAGGTGTCGCTGGAACTCTCGCCTTACGACTTGAGCAAGGGCCGCATCACGTTCCGCCATATCGAGAACCGCTCATCGGCCCCGCGCCCGGCGGCACCTCGCACGTTTCGTTGAGTGCAGGCGCGGTACTGTTCGCGCGCGCACTCATTCCCCTGGCGGCACCGGCTCCCGATGTGGAACGGCCAGCCGCATTCTTGAAAGGTCCCACTGTGGGCAACAAACTGTACGTCGGCAACCTCTCCTATTCCGTGCGCGACGAGCACCTCCAACAACAGTTCGCTGAATTCGGCAACATCACGTCCGCCAAGGTCATGATGGACCGCGACACCGGACGCTCCAAAGGCTTCGGCTTTGTCGAAATGGGCACCCACGAGGAAGCCCAGGCCGCCATCCGTGGCCTGCACGGCCAATCGCTTGAAGGCCGTGCACTCGTGGTGAACGAGGCCCGCCCCAAGGAAGACCGCCCGAGCGGCGGCTTCGGTGGCGGCAACCGCCGCTCCTACTGATCGCAGAACGCCGCAAGGCGTCACCGCGGCGAACATCCGGTTCTGCCCAGCGCCCATGCGCTGACCCGGCAGGGCCGGATGTTTGTATTTGGACAATGCCCAATCATTGATCCAGGTCAGACTGCATCGGGGTTCATACCGTTAGCATTTTTGCACTATGAACCCCTTGCCCCTGCTGATCTCCTTCTTCTTTCTGCTGGCACATGGCCACGCCGCTGAACCGGACAAGCTGAGCCAGATCCAGGCCAGCAAGGTGTTGAGAGTCTGCATTTGGCCGGACTACTACGGTATTTCTTACCGCAACCCTCGGAACCAGCAGCTCACGGGCATCGACATCGACAACGCGCACGAGTTGGCCCGCGAACTGGGCGCCCGCGCGGAGTTCGTGGACAGCTCATTCGCCACGCTGATGGATGACGTGCGTGCCGACCGCTGCGACATTGCCATGTTTGCCATCGGCATCACGCCGGCACGCCAAGAACGGTTGCGGTTCACCCAACCTCATCTGGCCAGCGATATCTACGCCATCACTACCACGACCAACCGGCGCATACGCTCCTGGGCCGACATCGACCGAACCGGCACGGTGGTGGTGGTGGCCAAGGGCACCTTGCATGAGCCCGTGATGCGCGAACGCCTGAAGGCAGCCCAGTTGCGCGTGGTGGACACCCCGGCCGCGCGCGAGCAGGAAGTGCAATCTGGCCGCGCCGACGTGTTCATGACGGACTTCCCATTCAGCCGCCGCATGCTGGACCACAACGACTGGGCACGCCTGGTCGCTCCCACCGAGACTTACCACATCACGCCTTACGCCTGGGCCATGCGCCCCGGAGACGACCGTTTTCACGCCCGGGTGGAACAGGTGCTGACCGACATGAAACGCGACGGCAGGCTACTGGCCCATGCCCGGCGACACGGACTGGAACCCATCGTCGCACGGTGACGGGCATGCCCCATCCCACACCCGCCCCCCAACCGAAAACCCAAAGACGCGACATCGTCTTCGTGCTGGCCATGGCGGTGTTCGCCTCGGGCTGGCTGGGCACCTTCGGGTACGGACTCTGGCACATGCGCAGCGACGCGCTTTCCACGGGCGCCGCCACCGCCGAATTGCACGCGCGCGAATTCGAGGAGCACCTGACGCAAACGCTGCAGATGATCGATCTGGTTGCCTTGGGCACGGACGAACCGGCGCTTACCCCTGACAACTGGCAGGAGCTGGGCAGGCGCCTGGAGGCTGCGGTACGCCCCGCACCTTCACTGCGTTCCTTGTCCGTGCTCGACGAAAACGGGTACGTGGTGGCCAGCTCATCGACAGCCAACCTGGGGGTGAAGGTGGACCTCTCGTCCTTCTTCCCGGCTGCCTCGGCCGCCAACGATGTGCTGCGTGTGGGCAGCCCTTGGCTGGGGCGTGACTTTGCCGACGCCTTCGTACCGGACGAGACCGAGGCGGTCACCTCTGCCGACGCCACCCTGATACCAGTCACCCGCCGCCTGCCCGGCACCGGCTCGCCGCACTGGCTGCTGGCGGCCTTGAACCCCGACCACTTCCTGCACCGTGGAACGCAACTGGTGGACATACAGCGCGCACGGGTGCAGTGGCTGCGCTACGACGGCGTGCTGCTGACTTCCACCGCCATCGGTGATCAGCCAGGCATGGCAGGTGCGGCAGGCCGGGTGCGCGAACAAGTGCTGCTGCGGGACCAGGGGGTGTTTGCCCAGACGCTGCCGGACGCCAGCCCGGTCATCACGGCCTATCGGGCATCCAGCCGCTTCCCGGTGGTGGTTTCGGTCCACATGGACCGGGGTGCCATTCTCGACAGATGGGCAGCAGACGCGCGCCAACTGGCCTCGGTGGTTCTGCCGATCCTGCTGGCCTTGGTGGCAGCGGGCACATGGGTCTGGTTGCGCCGCAAGGCCTTGGCCGAAAAACAGGCTGAGCTGGACAAGGAACACCGGCTGGCAGCCAGCGTGTTTCAAAGCAGCAGGGATGCCATCATCATCACCGATGCACAGGCCCGCATCGTCTCTGTCAACGCGGCGTTCGAGCAGGTCACCGGTTTCAGCGCGGGTGAAGTCACCGGCTGCAACCCAAGAATCATGGCCTCGGGGCTTCAAAGCAAGGCTTTTTATGCCGACATGTGGCTGGCCCTGCTGCGTGACGGCCACTGGCGCGGCGAAATGGTCAACCGCCACAAGGATGGTGAGCTTTACGTCGTGCAGCTCACCGTGAATGCCGTGAAGGGCTCAGATGGGAACGTACGTCACTACGCGGGCATCATCGTCGACATCACCCAGCGCAAGGCCGCCGAGGAACGCCTGCAACTGGCGGCGAGCGTGTTCAGCCACGCGCGCGAAGGGATCCTGATCACCGACCCGGCGGGAGACATCATCGACGTCAACGAAGCTTTCTCGCGAATCACAGGCTATGACCGGGCCGAGGTGCTGGGCCGCAATGCCCGGCTGCTCAATTCCGGCAGGCAGGACAAGGCCTTTTACAGCGACATGTGGCGTGCCCTCCTGGGCAAGGGCCAATGGTCGGGCGAAATCTGGAACCGGCGCAAGTCGGGCGAGGTGTACGCCGAGATGCTGACCATCAGTGCGGTGCGCGATGCCCAGGGCAAGACCTTGCGCTACGTGGCACTTTTCTCCGACATATCGCAGCAGAAGGAAAACGAGCTGCGCCTGAAGCAGATCGCCCACTACGATGCGCTGACCGGCCTGCCCAACCGGGCTTTGCTGTCCGACCGCCTGCGCCAGGCCATGAACCAGGCACAGCGGCGCGGCGAGCGCCTGGCGGTGGTCTTTCTGGACCTGGATGGCTTCAAGTCGGTGAACGACACCCATGGACACGAGATGGGCGACCGCCTGCTGATCATGCTTTCCATGCGAATGAAGCAAGCCTTGCGTGATGGCGATACCCTCGCCCGTCTGGGCGGCGATGAATTCGTGGCCGTGCTGGTGAACATGGCAGATGCGGACGCGTGCGTTCCTGTGCTGGAGCGGCTGGCGGCTGCCGCCGCGGAGCCCGTGCTGGCCGATGGTGCCACGCTGCAGGTGACGGCCAGTCTGGGCGTGGCGTTCTATCCACAGACGGACACCGTGGACGCCGACCAGCTGCTGCGCCAGGCAGACCAGGCCATGTACCAGGCCAAGCTCACCGGCAAGAACCGCCACCACTTCTTCGACGCGGAACAGGACCGCGACATACGCGGGCGCCACGAGAACGTCGAACAGCTCCGCATGGCGCTGGAACATCAGCAATTCGTGCTGCACTACCAACCAAAGGTCAATATGCGCACCGGCCAGGTGTTGGGCCTGGAAGCGCTGATCCGCTGGAACCATCCTGAGCGCGGCCTGCTGCCTCCGGGGATGTTCCTGCCCATGCTGGAAAACCAACCGCTTTCCATCGACCTGGGCCGCTGGGTGTTGCGCACAGCACTTGCCCAGATCGAGCGCTGGAAGGCCATTGGATTGACCCTGCCTGTGAGCGTCAACATCGACGCCCAGCAGCTGCAGCAGCCTGACTTCGTCAACGAACTGCAACAACTCCTGGCAGAGCACCCCGGCGTCGCCCCGGGTGACTTGGAACTGGAAATCCTGGAAACCAACGCACTGGACGACATGACCCGGGTCTCCAGAGTGATGGACGCATGCCGCGACATTGGCGTGTCCTTCGCACTCGACGACTTCGGCACCGGCTACTCGTCTCTGACCTACCTGCGCCACCTACCAGCCCGAACGCTCAAGGTGGACCGCAGCTTTGTGCGTGACATGCTCGACGACCCGGAGGACCTTGCCATTCTGGACGGCGTGATCGGCTTGTCCATTGCCTTCCGCCGACATGTGATTGCCGAAGGGGTGGAAACCTTCGAGCATGGCGAGTTGCTGCTGAGGCTGGGCTGCGACCGGGGCCAGGGCTACGCCATCGCCAAACCCATGCCGGCCGAAGCCGTGCCCGAATGGACAAGAAGCTGGAAATCGAATCCACGTTGGCTGAACACCCCCCGCACCCGGCGCGACGACCTGCCACTGCTGTTCGCAGCGGTGGAGCACCGTGCCTGGACTGGCGAACTTGTGGAATATCTACGCGGCGAGCGCAAGGCGCCCCCCACCATGAACCAACGGGAATGCCGCTTCGGCCAGTGGCTGGAGCACGATGGCGGCCGCGCCCGCCATAGCCACCACCGTGGGTTCGCCGCGCTGGAAAGACAGCACAGGGTGGTGCATGCCTTGGCCGACGAGCTTCGCGGGCTGCCACGGGAGCAGGCCTTGGTTCGTCTGCCCGAAATTCAGGCGGCGCGCGACCACCTCCTGGACGCACTCATGGACGTTCATGAACAAAGCTAGGGCAAGGACGCTCAGCCTTTGAGCACCTGCCCCTCGACGTCGCTGACCCGCACTCCAATGGGAATGCCCTGCTTCACGCTCATGGAGACGGTGCAGAACTCTTCGAACTGCGCCAGCACACGCTCCAGGTGGTCGATGGATGCGCCAGTCTTTTGCAGCTCCAGGTGCACGTCGATGGCCTGGATGCGCAGGCGGTTGTTCTCGTTGCGCCCCACGGTGGCGGTGGCGGTGGCCTTGAGCTCACCCGGGTCCTGCTTGTACTTGCCCAGGGCAAACACGAGGCTGGCACAAAGGCAGTTGGCCACCGCCGCCAGCAGCAGGTGATCGGGCGCGGGCCCCGTGCCCTGCCCCAGCGGCGCAGGCTCGTCGCTGAACAGCGCTGGCGTGTCCAGACCGAAATCAATCAGGAATTGGTAACCGGATTGCCGGGTCAGGGTGACGGTGGCGGTCTCGCTCATGGTTTCTCCTAGGAAGAATCGGTCTGGCGCTTGACATTCCTCAAGGTCCGGATGGTTTGCCGGGTCTATCTTATAGACACCCCCATGAGTATATAGACGCCATACAGGAGACACATCATGGACCGCTCCCCCTCACAAGGCAAGATTTGCCACGACAGACGCCGCTGGTTGAGCGGCATGGCGGCACTGCCACTGGCCGCGGGTCTGGCTGGCACGGCGCCAGCCGCGCAGGCTCGCGTCAAGACGCAGGCGCACATCGTGATAGCGGGGAGCGGACTGGCCGGCATTGCCGTGGCCAACCGACTGTCCAAGGGGCTGGACGGTGCGCGCATCACCATCATCGATGGCAAGGAGGCCCACAACTATCAGCCCGGCTATACCCTGGTTGCCACTGGCGTGTGGCCCGTGAGCAAGGTGGAAGACCGCAACGCCGACTTTCACCCGGACGGTGTGCAGTGGATCAAGGACTTCGTGGCCGAATTCGACCCCGCCGCCAACACCGTGACCACGCGTGGCGGACAACGCGTTGCCTACGACTTCCTGGTGGTGGCCACCGGCCTGCAGATGAACTTTGACCAGATTGAAGGCATGGACGTCAAGGCCATAGGCCAGAACGGCCTGGCCAGCGTGTACCCCAGCCCCCAGGCGGCGGTGGCCACGTGGTCGGCCATGGACGCGTTCCGTGGAACGGGCGGGCGCGCGGTGATGACACTGCCTGCCACCCCGTTGAAATGCGCAGGAGCACCGCTGAAGATGACCTTCATGGTGGTTGACCGCCTGCGGCAGGCGGGTACGCTGGCAGGCTCGAAGGTGGAGTTCCATTCGGCGCTGGGCAACGTGTTTGGCGTGAAGCCGGTCAACGACAACGTGCTGCAGCGCTGGTCAGACCTGGGCGTGGAGGTGACTTACAACCACAAGCTCACAGGGGTGGACATTGGCAGCAGGCGTGCGACCTTCAGCACGCCTGAGGGCGATACCCAGACGGTGGAATACGACTTTCTGCACGTGGTGCCCCCCATGAGCGCACCCGATGCGGTACGCCAGAGCGACCTCTCCTGGAAAGAGGGCCCCTTTGCCGCGGGAGGCTGGCTGGAGGTGGACAAGGGCACCCTGCAGCACCGGCGCTACCCCAACGTCTTCGGGCTGGGTGACGTGAACGGCACCCCGCGCGGCAAGACCGCCGCCACAGTCAAGAAAAGCACCCCGCTGGTCGCGCAAAACCTCATGGAAGTGATCGCGGGCAAGGCACCAAGCCAGACGTTCGATGGCTACACCTCCTGCCCGCTGATCGTGCGCGAGGGCTCTGCCATGCTCATCGAGTTCGACTACGAAGGCCGCCTGACGCCCAGCCTGCCCATGATCGAACCGTTGCAGGAAAGCTACTTTGCCTGGGTGATGAAGCAACGCATGCTCAAGCCCGCCTACCTGTCCGTGCTCAAGGGCCGCGCCTGAAGGAGACAAGCCATGTACGAAATCTGGCTGGCCATCAACATCGTTTACGAAATCCTGCGGCCTGCGCTGCCGGTGCTGGCGCTGCTGGCACTGGCCTGGGCGACCCTTTGCTGGCGCGTCTGGCGCATGCCCTCTGCGCGATGGGCCGCCGCCACCAAGGCTGTGCTGATTCTGGCCGTGGTGGTGACGGTGGCAGTGTTCACACTGATGCCTGCGGCCACCGCCTCCAGCCTATCGGAACTGAAGTACTGGGTGGACTGGACCTTCCTGGGCAGCGTTGCCCTGGGGATTGGGGGTCTGGCGGGCATGCTGGCCTGGCCGGTGCTGGCCTGGCTGTCGCGGCGCGCCTGACCGCCGCTCAGCCGCCGCCGCGCTGAAGGTAAAGATCGAACTTCTTCATGAAGGCACGGCGCTCCTCGGCGCTCACGCCATCGAACGCAAAGACCACCTGCATGCGCGGCAGCCGCATCAGCGCAATCACACGGGGCGGCAAAGGGTGCCAGTTGACCTGCAACCGGCCTTCCCCCAATTCCACCAGCAGGGTCTGTGCGGACCGGTGCCACACATGCCCAGCAAGCGCCCGAGGCAACCACCCCAGCCACTCGGCCTCGGTACAGGCCATGTCACGCTGGAAATGGTCGGGGTAGTCGGTCAGCACGTCAGCAATGGTTCGGCACAGGCCGCTCAACCACCCGCAATGGGCGGCCAGATGGCCAGCACATCGCCATCCACCAGCACGCGGGCGGCGCGCTGTTCGGGCGGCACGAACACGCCGTTGATCAGCACCAGATGCACCAGCTTGGGGGGCAGCTGGTGCGACTCCACCACCTGCGCCACCGTGGCGCCGTCGGCCAGGGCAAGCTCGATCTGGTTGTACTGTGCGCCAGGCGGCAGGTAGTCGCCCAGCGTGGCAAAGAGTTTCAGGGTCACACGCATCGTCATGGCACTGTAGCTCAGCGGCGGCGCGCGTCCTGTGCACCGCTCCAATGCCCCTGACCCTGTGCCGCGCCCAGGTAGGCCTGCGCCAGGCAGGTGGGATCGGCCATGAGCTTTTCTTTCCATTCGCCCAGGTGCACGCGCCCCTCCACCAGGCCGCGCATCATGCCCACGTGCTCGGTCCAGCCCACACTGTTGCAACCCACCATCACGTCACCGCTGAACTGCAGGCTCAGCACACGTTTGGCCTCAGGGTCGATGCGCTCCACCTGCTCGCCACCGGGCACGCCTTCCCAGTTGCCGAAGCTGGCCGAGATCAGACCCAGCGTGTCCAGCACGTTGATCTGCGTGACCCCCTTGAGCTCGGCCGGCTTGCCGACCATGTTCATGGCGGCCACGTAGGCCTGGTCGGCAGCGTTCGGCTGAATGGCGCTAACCATCGTCTTGCCGCTCACCTTGTCAAAGGCCTCGGCGCAGTCCCCGGCGGCGTAGATGCCCGGCACGCTGGTCTGCATGTGCTCGTCGGTCAACACCCCCTGCAGGCAGGTGATGCCGGAGTCCTTGAGGAAGCCAATGGCAGGGCGCACGCCCGTGGCGCTGATGATGAGGTCCGCCTCGATGCTGGCTCCGGTGGACAGCTGCACCTTCAGTGCATTGCCCGCCTGGCTGATGGATTCGACCTTGGCCCCCGTGTGCACTTTCACACCCTTGGTTTCGCACCAGTCGCGGATCATGCCGCCTGCGGCAGGCCCCATCATGCGGGGCACCATGCGGTCACCCATCTCCACCACGGTCAGGTCCACGCCGCGCTGCTTGAGCGACTCCATGATGATGCAGCCGATGAAGCCCGCGCCCATCTGCAGCACGCGCGCGCCGGGCTGTGCCAGCTTCTGAATGGCACGGGCATTCTCCAGCGTCCAGCAGGGGTGGATGCCGGGCAGGTCCATGCCCGGAATGGGCGGGCGCACCGGGTGCGAGCCGGTGGCGATGAGCAGCTTGTCGAAGGACAGGGTCTGGCCATTGTCCAGCGACACGGTGCGCGCGGCGGCATCCACGTGTGTGGCGCGTGCCCGCACGATGTCGATGCGGCGGTCAGCAAAGTGCGAACCGCCCTTGCGCAGCCAGGTGCCACGCTCGTCAATGTTGCCCACCAGCAGGTAGGGAATCGCCATGCGGGAATACGGCGGCTCCGGCTCGTCGCCGACGATGGTGATGCGGTCAGCGGGTGCGTGCTTGCGGATGGTTTCGGCGGCGATGACGCCAGCGGGCCCCGCGCCCAGGATGAGGTGGTGGGTCATGGTCAAACTCTTTCACATGTGAAAAAGGGGTGGCCAGGCTTGCGCCCCGCACACCCCCAAAGGCCTGCCCGGCGGGCAGGCTCCACGTTCACAGGCCCAGGCGCTCTTTCGTGGCAGCGGTCGGGCGGCCCTCGGTGTCCCAGCCGCGCACTTCGTAGTACTTGGGCAGCATCTCGGGCAGCTTGCTCACAGTGCCTTTGCCGGGGCCGGTCTTGGCGGCTTCGGTCAGCAGGCGCTTGGGCAGGTTGTCGTCGGCCTTGGTAAAGCCCGCCGCGTTGTTGAACTCACGCTCCATGTTCCAGATGCGTTCGCCAATGTGGTTCAGGTGCTCCATGGTGTATTCCTCACCACAGGCGGCTTGCACCTGGGGCGCCACGTCGGCCAGCGTCCAGGCAAAGCTGGTGAAGATGCAGATGCCGGCCGAGTCGAACGCAGCAGTGGCGTCCTGGAAGGCCTTGACCAGTTCGGGCTTGCCGTTGGATTCCGTGGGTTCGGTCTTGATGGGAATGCCCAGCACCTCGGATGCAATGGTGTAGCCGCGCAGGTGGCAAGCGCCCCGGTTGCTGGTGGCGTAAGCCAGGCCGATGCCCTGCACCACGCGGCCGTCGTAGGCCGGGAATTCCTGGCCCTTGACGCTCATGCTCAGGTCCGGGTGGCCGTACTTGGCGGTCAGGCGCTTGGAGCCCAGACCGATTTCCTTGCCAAAACCCACGCCGTTGGCGGTCATATCGGCCAGCTCGCACAAGGCCTTGGCAGAGCCAAACGGTGCCTCAATGCCGATCTGATCCTTGGTGAGCACGCCCATTTCGTACAGCTCCATCACCGCACCCACGGTGGCACCGAAGCTGATGGGGTCCATGCCCTGCTCATTGCAGATCAGGTTGGCATACTGCAGCGCTTCCAGATCGTTCACGCCGTTGGCCGCACCCAGTGCCCATGCGGCCTCGTACTCCAGGCCGCCGCTGGCACCCCAGTACTGCGGCTTGTTCTGCACGCTGAAGTGGCTCTCGTCGATCTTGCTGATGCGCCCGCAGGCGATGGTGCAGCCGAAGCAGGCCTGGTTGGTGACCAGGTGCTTCTTGCCGTCGGTAGCGCGCGGCGTGGCCATGGCCTCGGCGGAAATGTCCTTGGCGCCTTCAAACTGCACGTCGCGGTGGTTGCGGGTGGGCAGTGCGCCCACTTCGTTGATCACGTTCATGAGCACCTGGGTGCCGTAGGCGGGCAGGCCCTGGCCGGTCACGCCGTTTTCGGCCAGCACCTTCTTGGCGGCCTTGGTGGCGGCCATGAAAGCCTTCGGGTCGCGCACGTTGCCCACGCCCTTGGTGCCACGCACGGCAATGGCCTTGAGGTTCTTGCTGCCCGCCACAGCCCCCACACCGGAGCGGCCAGCCGCACGGTGCAGGTCGTTCACGATGGCCGCGTAAAGCACCTGGTTCTCACCAGCCGCGCCGATGCTGGAAATGCGCAGCAGCGGGTCTTGCAGGCTGGTCTTGAGCATCTCCTCGGTCTTCCACACGGTCTGCCCCCACAGATGGGAGGCATCGCGCAGTTCGGCCACGTCGTCGTTGATGTACAGGTACACCGGCTTGGGCGACTTGCCCTCGAAGATGACCATGTCCCAGCCAGCCATCTTCAGCTCGGCGCCCCAGTAGCCGCCCGAGTTGGAGCAGGCAATGGCGCCGGTGAGCGGCCCTTTGGTGATCACGGTGTAACGGCCCCCGGTGGAGGCCATGGTGCCCGTCAGCGGGCCAGTGGCCCAGATGATCTTGTTGTCGGGCGACAGCGGGTCGACCTTGGGGTCTACCTCTTCCACCAGGTATTTGCTGCCCAGCCCGCGAGAGCCGAGGTAGGCGCGCGCCCAGTCCATGTTCAATGGCTCCGACTTGACGGTGCCAGCAGTCAGGTTGACGCGAAGGATTTTTCCAGCCCAGGACATGTCGTTTCTCCTTCAGTATCAGGCAGCGGCCTGGTTGCCGAGCTTGTCAGCCCACTGTTTCATCTTGTCGATGCCAGTCCAGTTGGCGTCGATGAAGGTGATGGCGCCGGTCGGGCAGGCGTCGGCACAGGCCGGGTCGCCGCCACACAGGTCGCACTTCTGGACCTTGCCGGTCTCTTGCACGTAGTTGACCGTACCGAACGGGCAGGCAATGGTGCAGACCTTGCAGCCCACGCAGGTGGTTTCGTTCACCACCTTGGCGCCGGTGACCTTGTCGACAGTGATGGCCTCCACCGGGCAGGCGTGCAGGCACCAGGCCTCGTCACACTGCGTGCAGGTGTAGGGCACTTTCTTGCCCGTGTGGTGGAAGTCGAAGACCTTGATGCGCGACTTGGAGGTGGCGTAGGTGCCGTAGTTCTCGAAAGAACAGGCCATTTCGCACTGCAAACAGCCGGTGCATTTGTCCGGGTTGATGTGCAGGACTTTCTGCATGTGGGTCTCCTGTTGGGTAGCGGCAAGCCCGTTGGCGCGCCTTGCCTATGAAGGTTTGTGCATAGCCATTGTTGGACCACCCATCGCCGATGCATCTAGGGTTATCCCTAGTCGGCTATGAAATCAAACACATATTCTCAAATTGAAACACTGCTCTAATGTCTGCAGAGGCGTTTGCGCGGCAACATGCGGACGCCCCATCGTGCAAACGGCCCAGGCCCAGCAGAGACAAGCCCCATGAGCACCGTATCCAACCCACTGGTGTCCCCCGCGTGCGGGGACCGGCTCGAAGACATTGCCGTGGCACGGCAGGCGGTGCTTGCCGAAGGCTCGCCCCTGGCGCCGCCCAGGTTGCAGCCCTGGATCGAACGTTCCTGGCGGCGCTGCCTGGCAAGGGGCCAGAACCCAGGTGAGCGGGTGGTGTTCGATTCCGTCTCGGCGGCGGACATGCGCCGCGCCATCGAAGCCAACCAGCCCCTGCTGCGCGCGGCGGCACCGGTCATACGGTCTCTGGGCCGGGCCATGGCCGACACACGCTACTTCGCCATCCTGACTGACGCGCGCGGCATCGTCATCGACGTGAATGGCCCGCTGGACCGCCACGACGCGCGCGCCACGGCCATCGCACGCGTGGGGGTGGATCTGTCGGAGTCCAGTGTGGGCACCACGGCGATCGGCACCACGCTGACCGACGGCCACCCCGTGTGGCTGCACCGCGGCGAGCACTTCTTCGAGGACACCGCCGTCTACAGCTGCGCCGGGGCACCGGTGTTCGGCCCCGATGGGCAATGCGTCGGCATGCTCGACCTGACGGGCGTGGACGTTCCGGAACGGCCTGCCCTGAAGCACCTGGTCACGCAGTCGGCACGCAGCATCGAGAACGCGCTGACCCTGGCCCAGCCGCACCAGTTACTGCTGCGCATCCACTGGCCGGGGCGGGTACTCGGTGAAGACGGCGACGGCCTGCTCGGGGTCGACGCGGACGGTTGCATCACCGCCGCGAACCGCGCGGCCATGGACATGCTGGCCCTCATCCCTGGCACACCGTGGCCACACTGCAGCGAAGTGTTCGCGGTGCCAACGTCCATGCTCTTCGATGCCGCCCGGGCCGGGCGCGGGGCCACGGAGCTACCCCTGTGGTGCGGCCTGCGCCTGCAGGTGCTGGCTCAGCCGGGGGGCGAGTCCGGCGGCCAGGTGGCATCCCACACCTCGCACGGGCACGGCGTGCCGCTCAAGCAGGTGGAAACGGCACTGATCCGCAAGGCGGTAGAGGACGCAGGCGGCAACGTGGCGGAAGCCGCGCGGGCGCTGGGTATCAGCCGCGCCACGGTGTACCGCAAGCTGGACCGGCGCTGAACCCGCCCTGCCCTCAGGTCACCTCGCCAACACACAGGGGGCTGAAGGACCGCAGGAACTGCGACATGTCCGCCGCGGGAAGCGGTCGGCTCACCAGATACCCCTGAATGGCATTGCAATGCAACCGGCGCAGGTGGCTGGCCTGCTCCGGCGTCTCCACCCCCTCGGCCACCACGTCCAGTCCCAGGCTGTGCCCCATGGCCACCACGGCACGCACAATGGATGCGTTTCCACTGTTGGTCGTCATGTCGCGCACAAAGGACATGTCCACCTTGAGCTTGTGGACCTCCAGCTGCTGAAGGTAGGCCAGAGATGAATAACCCGTGCCGAAGTCGTCGATGGACAGGTGGACACCGAGCGCCTTGAGCTCGGCCAGCGACTTCAGGGACTTGTCCCTGTCGAGCATGATGAAGCTTTCGGTGATCTCCAGCTCCAGTTGGCCGGGCGCTATGCCGCTGCTGGCCAGACAGTTCTCGACCGCCTCCACCAGATGGCCCCGGCTGAGCTGCACCGCCGAAACGTTGACCGCTACCCGTGGCGGCGCAATGCCCTCCTCTGTCCAGGCACGGATCTGGCGCGCCGCTTCCTGCAGCACCCAGTCACCGATGCGGATCACCAGTCCCGTTTCCTCTGCGAAGGCAATGAACTCACCGGGCGGCACCATGCCCCGCACCGGGTGCTGCCAGCGCACCAGGGCTTCCAGGCCGACGATGCTGCCGCTGTGCAGATCGACCTGCGGCTGGTAGTGCAGACAGAGTTCTGCCGGTCGATGGCCTGGCGCAGGTCAGCCTCCAGGGTCAGCCGGCTGCGTGCACGGCTGGACAGCTCCGGCGAGAAGAAGCGCAACACCCCCCGGCCCTGTGCCTTGGCCTGGTGCAGCGCGGCGTCGGCGTGGCTTTGCAGCGTCTCCGGGTCGGTACCGTCGGCGGGGTACAGGGCAATGCCTATGCTCATGCCCACATAAACGCTCTGCCCGTCCAGTTCAATGGGTTCGGCCAGCGCGTCGATGATGCGCTGAGCCAGCAGGTCCACCCAGGGCGCACCGGGCTTGCGCTCCAGGATGATGTCGAACTCGTCGCCGCCGATGCGCGCCATGGTGTCGCTCTCGGGCAGCACGCGCTGCAGGCGGCGGGCCACCTCCACCAGCAGCGAGTCGCCCCGGCTGTGCCCCAGGCTTTCATTGATGGTCTTGAAGTTGTCCAGGTCCATCGAAAGCAGCGCGAACTGCGTGCCGCTGCGCTCCGAGTGCTGCACGGCGTGCGAGAGCAGCTCGGCAAACAGCGCGCGGTTGGGCAGCCCGGTCAGCGGGTCGCGCTGCGCAAGGATGCGGTACTTCTCCTCGCTCACCTGCAGCATGGCGGTGCGCTGAGCCACGAGGTCTTCCAGGAAGCGCTGCAGGCGCGCCAGCTCCAGGTGGGTGCGCACACGCGCACGCACCTCGTCGATGTCGAACGGTTTCGTGATGTAGTCGGCGGCCCCCAGCTCGAAGCCGCGCACCTTGTCGCTCACGGCGTCGACCACGGTGACGAAGATCACAGGAATGCGGTTGCCCGCAGGCGTGGCCTTGATGCGTCGGCACACCTCGTAACCGTCCATGCCGGGCATCATCACATCCAGCAGCACCAGGTCGGGCGGCGACGGGCCGTTGACCACCTCCAGCGCACGCGCGCCGGTGCTGGCCACCTGGATCCTGTAGGTGTCCTTCAGTGCTTCCAGCAATTCGTGGATGTTCTCCGGCACGTCGTCCACCACCAGCAGAGACTGGTGGCGGCTGTTCGATGCATGCGCCATGACGTCGAACATGACCGGATTGCGCCGGTACAGCCGCAGTTCAAGCTGGGTGCGGATGCGGGCGCGCAACAAATCGGGGTTGACGGGCTTGGTGATGTAGTCAGCCACCCCAAGTGCCAGGCCGCGAGCCTCGTCTGCCGCGTCGGCAAGGGCGGTCACGAAGATCACGGGAATGTCTGCGGTGGCCGGATCGATCTTCAGTTCCGACAGCACCGAATAACCATCCATGCCCGGCATCCGGATGTCCAGAAGCACCAGGTCTGGCTGGGGCTGGCGGCGCGCAAGTTCCAGCGCCTTTTCGCCGCTCGTCGCCGCGACGACGGCGTAATCGTCGCGCAGGACGCTCATCAGCACGTGAAGGTTCTCGTGCATGTCGTCGACGATCAGGATCCGGGGGCGCTCGCCGTTGCGTTTGGGGTCCGAAGTATTCATGGTGTGACACCTGTGTCGGGCAACGTGAGCGTCCGCAGCCTCTCCTGGGCAGCGTCTATGTCAAAAACATCCACCAGTGCAGCTACCGTTGCGATCGATTCCTCCAGGGGCGTGCCCGCCACGCCAGCGCGGAGCTGCGCCAGCAACGGCTCGGCCGCGCCCAGATCGTATTCGAGAGCATATGCGAGACGCTGCAGGAGCGCACGCAAGGCCTCGGCGCTCATCACCGGGGAAGACCCTGTGTCCGGCGGCGGCACCTGTTCGCCCAGGCTGTCGATGTCGGTCAGCAGGCGTGTCAGCGACGCCTGCAACTGCTCCAGGGCGGCTTCCGCAGGCGGCTGCCCGTTCTTGAGCGCCGCGTCCATCTGCAACAGTTGCTCGTACAGACTGGTGGCGCCCAGGTTGCCAGTCACGCCCTTGAGTGCATGGCAGTATTCCTCTGCCGCTTGCAGCCCCTTGTCGGCCAGCAAGCGGCGCAACTCCACCACGGCCCCCGCATAGTTGTCGCGGAACCGCCGCAGCTGCTTGCGGTAGGCCTCCACCCGCCCGCCTATCCGGCGCACGCCCTCACTGGCATCCAGGCTGCCCAGGCGCAGCAGTTCCGGCATGGGCCCATCTGGGCTCTCTGCCGGCGGCACGGGAGACACGGTGCGGGCCGGCAGACGCACAAAACGCATCAGCGCCCCCATCAGCCTTTCGGGTGCAATCGGCTTGGTCACGTGATCGTTCATGCCTGCGGCACGGCTTTGTTCGGCATCCTGTGCCATGGCCAGCGCCGTCATGGCAATGATGGGCAGCTGGGCGTAACGCTCGCCGCCCGGCTGGCTGCTCAGGGCGCGAATGCGCCGCGCTGCCTCCAGGCCGTCCATCACCGGCATCTGGATGTCCATCAACACCGCGTCATAGTCCTCGCGCTGAACCTGCTCCACGGCCTGCGCGCCATCCATCGCCTCATCCACCTCCATGCCTTCGCTGCGCAGCAATTCGACAGCGAACTCGCGGTTGATGTCGTTGTCCTCCACCAGCAGTACACGGGCGCCGGCAAGCTGGCCACGGGTGCTGAACTCGGGTGCATGCTCCTGACGGCGCTCGCCGTCCCCGAAAATGCGCCCGCGCCCGAGCACCGACAGCACGGTGTCCAGCAGGGTTGACGGCGAGACCGGCTTGATCAGGATGCCTTCGACGCCTGCCTGCTCCGACAGGCGGATGACGTCCTCGCGGCCGTAGGCAGTGACCATGACGATCTTGGGCTGGCAGCCGATACCTGCATCCCTGTGGATACGCTGGGCCACCTCGTCACCGTTCATGCCCGGCATGCGCCAGTCCATCAGAACCAGGTCCCACGGTTTGCCTGCGGCGCGCAATTCGGCAATGGCCGAGGGGCCGTCCGGCGCCGTCGCCACTTCCACGTGGAAGAAGCGCAACATCTCAGCCAGGATTTCACGCGACACCTCGTTGTCGTCCACCACCAGCACGCGGATGCCCCGCAACAGCGGGCCTGCCTGCTCCAGCAGTTCCAACTGCCGGGTCTGGGACTGGCGCGCCTCCTGGAAGGACACGGTGAAGCACATGGTGGTGCCCTGCCCCGGCCGGGACGACGCCACCCATATGCGCCCGCCCATCAGCTCCACCAGGTTGCGGCTGATGGCCAAGCCCAGCCCGGTACCACCGAAGCGGCGGGTGGTCGTCTGGTCCGCCTGGGTGAATTTTTCGAACAGCTGTTGCTGCAGCTCCGGCGTCATGCCTATGCCTGAATCGCGCACGCTCACCTGTACGTCGATGCCATCGGCCGGGCCCTCCGTGCGGCGGAAAGCCAGCTCGACCTCGCCGCGCTCGGTGAATTTGACGGCGTTGCCGCAGAGGTTGAGCAACACCTGCCCCAAACGAAGCGGGTCACCCACCAGGCGGGGCGGGATCGCCGGGTCGTAGCGGATCAGGAACTCAATGCCCTTGGCCTCGGCCTGGTAGCCCACGGCATCGGTCAACTGCTCCAGCACCGCATCCAGCCCGAATTCGATGTGCTCGATGGTGAGCTTGCCCGCCTCGATCTTCGAGAAATCGAGAATGTCGTTGATGATGCCCAGCAGCGAACGCGCTGCACCCTGCGCCTTCGTCAACTGGTTCCTCAGCGGCGTGTCCAGGTCGCCTTTCAAGGCCAGGTAGAGCATGCCCAGGATGGCGTTCATGGGCGTGCGGATCTCATGGCTCATGATGGCCAGGAAATCGCTCTTGACGCGTGACAGGTGCTCGGCCTCGTCCTTGGCGGCCTGCAGTTCGGCTGTGCGCTCCGAGACAAGGCGCTCAAGGTTGGCCCGTTGTTGCCGCAGTTCCTCCATCGTGGACAACAGCTTGCGGGTGCGCCGCTCCACCTTGCGGCGCAACATCACCGTCACTGCCGACAGCAACACCAGCACCGTGCCACCACCCATGAGCGACCACAGCACCCACTGCGGCGTGGCGGCTTCCATCGGCGCGGCCATGGTGCGGCGCATGGCGTCGAAGTAGATGGAGTCGGCGTCGCGCCGCCACAACGATAGGTGGCGGTCCAGCGCCGCCAGCAGTTCGGCGTTGCGCCCCTTGCCGGTCGCGAAGTAGAGCGACGAGGGAAGAAACACGATGGGCGTTTCGGCCAGCCGGTACTTGCCGCCATTGCGGGCGGCAAAAAAGCTGTTGGTGACCACGGCATCGGCCTGGCCGTCCACCACCAGCTGGTACCCCTGGTCGAGCGACTTCACCGGCACGGCTTCGTAAGCCACCCCGTTGCCCGCGAACAGTTGGGCCAGGAAGCTCTGCTGTATTCCGCCCTGCAGGACTGCCACGCGGCGGCCTGCCAGGTCGTTCAGCGTCTGCACCTGCAGGTCTGGGCGCACGTAGACCTGCGACCAGCTGTTGGCCACGGACACCTTGTGGAAGTCGAAACGTTGCGCACGCTCGGCGGAAAACGCCACGTCGGGCATCAGGTCTATGTCGCCAGCCTCGAGCTGCTTGAGGCAATCGGCCCATTCGCAGGACACATAGGTCAGCGACCAGCCTTCCGCACGCGCCATGGCGTTGAGCAACTCGGGAAACAACCCGGCCGGCGCGCCGTCGGCAGACGTGTATACCTTGGGTGCGTTCTCGTAATGGCCTACCCGCACCGGCTCGCGCCCCGACAGGTTGACCAGGTCGCCGCAGGCAGAAAGCAGGCCCGCAGCAAGCAAAGTGCCCAGCCACGCACACAGGCGCCAGAAGCTCATGCCCGCCCTCCCTTGCAAGCAAGAGGGCGTGCCTTGGGGCGCCGCCGGGCCATTCGCCCAACCAGCGGCGCAAACTCACCAGCCGAAAAGACGTGCAGCATGTCGGTCTCCCTTTTGGCGCCTGATTGCCAACCCCTTGAAAGACCGCCGCAGGAGGCTGGTCCTCAAAGTGCCCCGACCGCCTCAGACTAGGTTTGCTTGCAGGTCAGCATGGCTCACAGAACATACCACAGACAGAAGCGCTGCACGCAGCGCCTCAATACCCAACGGGGCATCCTGATGCGGGCGTCATCTGCGTGCGTTCGGGAAGAACAACTGTTCGCCCCCGATCTTGTACGAAGCAATGGCGTTCTGGCCGGCCTGACCGGTCACCCAGTCCACAAATTTCTGGCCTTCTGCGGTCTTGACGTGGGGATGTTTCGCCGTGCTCACCAGCATCACCCCATACTGGTTGAACAGGCGCAGGTCGCCTTCCACCAGCACCGCCAGGTCGGCACGGTTCTTGAAGTTCAGCCAGGTGCCACGGTCGGCCAGCACGTAGGCGCCGCTGCTGGCCGCAATGTTGAGCGCGGGCCCCATGCCACAGCCGCACTCCTTGTAACCACTTCCCTTGCTGGCATCGGCACCGGTCATCTTCCAGAAGCGCAGTTCCGCGGCGTGGGTGCCGCTCTTGTCCCCGCGCGAGATGAACGGCGCGTTCGCTGCCGCCACCTTCTTCAGCGCGGCTACAACGTCCTTGCCCTGTGTTTTCGCCGGGTCGGCCTTGGGGCCGATCAGCACGAAATCGTTGTACATCACCTCCTGGCGCCTGGCCGAAAAGCCGTCGGCCACGAACTTCTCCTCGGCCGCCTTGTCGTGCACGAAGAGCACATCCGCGTCGCCACGGCGCGCCATGTCGATGGCCTGGCCGGTGCCCAGGGCCACCACCTTCACGTAAATGCCAGTGGCCTGCTTGAACTGCGGGAGGATATGCCCGAAGAGGCCCGACTGCTCGGTGGACGTGGTGGACGCCACCACAATGCTCTGCGCCTGCGCGGCCAGCGACGACGCAGATACCAAGACTGCGGCCAACAAGGGCTTCATGGCATTTCTCCTTTGACAAAAGCGTGCGCGTGCGGATGACCCCGGGCCAGCAGGTCTCCATTGAAAAAATCGTCCACGGGCAGGTCGGCCAGCACCTGGCCGCCCTCCATGTAGATGACGCGGCTGGCCAGGCGCTTGACCTGGCCCAGGTTGTGGCTGCTGAACACCAGGGTGCTGGGACGGCCGTCAGCCGTGGGCTGCGCGGTGAACTCCGCGATCAGGGCTTCGACCTCCCGCTTGGCATGCGGGTCCAGGCTGGCGGTGGGCTCGTCCAGCAGCCAGACATCTGGGCGCAAGGCCCAGGCACGCGCCAGCGCCACCCGTTGCTGCTGCCCGCCCGACAAGGCCCGGCCGTTGCGCCCCGCCATGGCCTCCAGCCCCACACGGCGCAGGGCCAGCAGCGCCTGGGCGCGGGCAGCCCGCCAGGGCACACCCCTCAGCCACAAGCCCAGCGCCACGTTGTTCTGTCCGCTCAGCCGCATCAGGTGCGGGCGCTGGAACAGCATGGCAAGCTGCTCGACGGGCGGGTGGCGCAGCACACCGCGCTGCACCGGCAACAAACCATGCAGGGTGCGCAGCAGCGTGCTCTTGCCGCTGCCGTTCGAGCCGACCAGGGCCACCCGCTCTCCGGGCTCGATACGCAGGCTCACTCCCCGCAGCGCGTGCACCTGCCGCGCGGGACCCAGACGAACATCAACGTCCTCCAGGTCAAACAGTGCGGTCGCCACGCCCCTCATGCCGCCACCGCCTCGGGTGCGCCCCCGTCCACCCGCTCGCGCCAGCGCCGCACGGCCGACACCAGCGCATTCAGCAGCAACACCACGCCCAGCAGCACCAGGCCCAGCCCCATCGCCAGCGGCAGGTCACCCTTGCTTGTTTCCAAGGCGATGGCCGTGGTCATCACGCGGGTGAACCCTTCAATGTTGCCGCCAACGATCATCACCGCCCCCACCTCGGAGATGGCCCGCCCGAACGCCGTGATGACCACCGTGAGCAAAGCGTAGCGTTCGTCCCACGCCAGCAGCAGCGCTCGCATCCACCGGCCCGCTCCCATCGACGCCAGCTGCTCGCCATGGTGGCGCTCGGCATCCTCGATCGCCTGGCGGCTCAGCGCCACCACCAGCGGCAGCACCAACACCGTCTGCGCCAGCACCATGGCCTGGAAGCTGAACAGCCAGCCCAGCCAGCCCAGCGGGCCTGAACGGGACAACAGCAGGTACACCACCAGCCCCACCACCACGGACGGCACCGCCAGGAACGTGTTGAGAACGGTGATCACCCCCCCGCGCCCCGAGAACCTGGCCACCCCCAGCCACGCCCCGAGCAACAGCCCCGCCATGCACGCCAGCAGCGAAGACATGGCGCTGACGGCCAGCGAGCGGCCCACCACCGTCCACAGGCCTGCGTCGCCAGACACCACCAGCCCCCAGGCCGTGGTCAAACTTTCCGTAAATGCACTCATGGCGGGCGATGCTAAGCGCACTGGGCCTTGCCTGCACTACGGTCTTGCGAGCTATGCAATTCATTGCATAGGCCATGCCTGCTGTCCATTGAAGTCAGGCACACTTCCACCCATGCGACGAATCGAGCTCAGCTACCAACTCGCCCACGACAGCGACCGCGCCGCGCTGCTGCGCAACCCGCTCATGGACCTGCTGTTCGCCGTGCGCACCGAAGGCTCCATCTCGGCCGCCGCGCGCAAGGTGGGCTACTCCTACCGGCACGTCTGGGGACAGCTCAAGACCTGGGAGGAAACCCTGGGCGAGGCGCTCATCGTCTGGGAACGCGGGCAGGCCGCCACGCTCACGCCTTTTGCCGAAAAACTCATCTGGACGGAGCGCCTGGCCCAAGCCCGGCTGGCACCGCAGATCGAAACCCTGCGCGCCGAGCTGGAACGCACCCTGGCGCTGGCCTTCGACGAGCACAGCCACGTGCTGGGCCTGTATGCCAGCCACGACGACGCCCTGCCCCTGCTGCAAACCCATGCCGCCGGCCAGGCGCAGCTGCACCTGGACATCCATTTCTGCGGCAGCGTCGACGCCATCCGCGCGCTCAACGAGGGCCGCTGCGTGGTGGCAGGCTTCCACACCCGCGAAAAACCAGGGATCGACAGCCCGAGCGCCCAGGCCTACCGTCCACTGCTGCAACCCGGCCAGCACAAGCTCATCGGCTTTGCCGAACGATTGCAGGGCCTGATCGTGCCCAAGGGGAACCCGCGCAAGCTGCAGGGCCTGGCCGACGTGGCCCGCTGGCGCCTGCGCTATGTGAACCGGCCGCTGGGCACCGGCACGCGGCTGTTGCTGGAAGAACTTCTGGCCGAAGCGGGCCTGAGCGCCAGCGACCTGAACGGCCATGACCAGACCGAGCCGTCCCACGCGGCCGTGGCACAGGCCGTTGCCAGCGGCCGTGCCGACGCGGGCCTGGGCACACAGTCCGCCGCCCAGCGGCTGGGCCTGGGCTTCGTGCCACTGGCCCGCGAGCACTACCACCTGGCCTGCCTGAAATCGGCCCTGGACCAGCCTGGCGTGCTTGCCCTGCGCCAGGTGCTGGCCACGCCCGCCTGGCAAACGATGCTGGCCACCGTGCCCGGCTACACGCCGCTGGCGAGCGGCCAGATTCGCTCGCTCAAGAGCGTGCTGCCCTGGTGGCGCTTCGGCTGATCGTTCGCTGCAGCGGCGTCAGACCCGGTGCGCCACCACGCGCTGGCGCTGCTCACCCAGCACGGGGCTGCCCAGGGTCATCACATCGCCGTCCTTCAGGTACAGCGGGGGCTTGTGACCCATGCCCACCCCAGGCGGCGTGCCTGTGGGAATCACGTCACCCGGCATCAGGCGCATGAAGCGGCTCACGTAACTCACCACGGTCGCCACGTCGAAGATCATCGTACGGGTGTTGCCCGTCTGGCGGCGCACACCGTTGACGTCCAGCCAAAGGTCGATGTTCTGCGGGTCGGCCACTTCATCGGTGGTCACCAGCCAGGGGCCGATAGGGCAGTGCGTCGGGTAGCTCTTGCCCTTGATCCACTGGCCCTCGTACTCCATCTGGTACGCACGCTCCGACACGTCGTTGACCAGGCAGAACCCGGCCACATGCTTGAGCGCGTCTTCCTTGCTGACGTGCCAGGTGGGCTGGCCAATGACGATGCCCAGCTCCACTTCCCAGTCCAGCTTCTCGGAGCCCGGCGGCAGCAGCACGTCGTCGTTCGGGCCGCTGACGGAGCCGTTGTGCTTGCTGAAGACGATGGGCTGGCTGGGGGCCTTCAGCCCGGCCTCGGCAGCGTGGTCGGCATAATTGAGGCCGATCGCCACCACGTTGCCCACCCCGCCCACGCAGGCGCCCAGACGGGCATCGGCAGGCACCACCGGCAGCGCGGAAGCGTCCAGGGCCGCCAGGCGCGCCAGGGTCTGGGGGTCCAGCGTCTGGGGGCAGATATCCGCCACCACGCCCGACAGGTCGCGCCGCTGGCCCTGTGCGTCGATCAGGCCGGGTTTTTCCGCCCCCATGGGGCCGTGGCGAAAGAGTTTCATGTAACGGTTCTCCTCTGTGATTCACTGTGAAAACAAAGATTTTCACATGGGGGTCTTGAAACCCGTGCCAGCGGCCTCATATGGCCCCAAGTTTCCATCGTTCAACCTTTTGCAGCCCCCAAGGGGGCGCGAACCGCAACGCCGACATGCAAGACCAGAACCCCACCTACGCCAACCCGCAGCAGTCCCCCTCCTCCGTTGAAGCCGAGGCAGCCGCCGCAGCAGCGCAGGCCGACACCGCCGCAGCCCAGGTCAACGAACTGGAAACCCTGAAGGCGCAGAACGCCGAGCTGGCCGAGCAGTACCTGCGCGCCAAGGCCGAGGTGGAAAACATGCGCCGCCGCACCGAGGAAGAAGTGGCCAAGGTGCGCAAGTTCGCCGTGGAAGGCTTCGCCGAAAGCCTGCTGCCCGTGCTGGACAGCCTGGAAGCCGGCCTGGCGGTGCAGGAAGCCTCCGTGCAGCAGATCCGCGAGGGCGCGGAAGCCACCCTCAAGCAGTTGCAAAGCGCGCTCAGCCGCAACAAGGTTGTGGCCATCGCGCCCGCCGCTGGCGAGAAGTTCGACCCCCACCAGCACCAGGCCATCAGCATGGTCCCCGCCGACCAAGAAGCCAACACCGTGGTCGCTGTGCTGCAAAAGGGTTACGTCATCGCCGACCGCGTGCTGCGCCCGGCCCTGGTCACCGTTGCCGCGCCCAAGTAAGGGCTTGAAAAGCCCGAAGGCAACCACACATCAGTATCAGTTCAACTTTTTTCAGATTTTCAGGAATCCTCAGGAGTAACACATGGGCAAGATCATCGGCATCGACCTGGGCACCACCAACTCGTGCGTGGCCGTCATGGAAGGCAATACCACGCGCGTGATCGAAAACAGCGAAGGCGCGCGCACCACCCCTTCCATCATCGCCTACCAGGAAGACGGCGAGATTCTGGTTGGCGCCTCGGCCAAGCGCCAGGCCGTGACTAACCCCAAGAACACCGTTTACGCCGCCAAGCGCCTGATCGGCCGCAAGTTCACCGAGAAGGAAGTCCAGAAGGACATCGATCTGATGCCCTACGCCATCGTGGCCGCAGACAACGGCGACGCCTGGATCGAAGTGCGCGGCAACAAGCTGGCGCCCCCGCAGGTCAGCGCCGAAGTGCTGCGCAAGATGAAAAAGACCGCCGAGGACTACCTGGGCGAGACCGTGACCGAGGCCGTGATCACCGTGCCGGCCTACTTCAACGACGCCCAGCGCCAGGCCACCAAGGACGCTGGCCGCATTGCCGGCCTGGAAGTCAAGCGCATCATCAACGAACCCACGGCAGCCGCCCTGGCCTTCGGCCTGGACAAGCACGGCGCCGGTGACCGCAAGATCGCCGTGTTCGACCTCGGCGGCGGCACGTTCGACATCTCCATCATCGAAATCGCCGATGTCGATGGCGAGAAGCAGTTCGAAGTGCTGTCCACCAACGGCGACACCTTCCTGGGCGGTGAGGACTTCGACCAGCGCATCATCGACTACATCATTGGCGAGTTCAAGAAAGAGCAAGGCGTTGACCTGACCAAGGACGTGCTGGCCCTGCAGCGCCTGAAGGAAGCCGCCGAAAAGGCCAAGATCGAGCTGTCCAGCTCCACCCAGACCGACGTCAACCTGCCCTACATCACGGCAGACGCGTCCGGCCCCAAGCACCTGAACATCAAGCTCACCCGCGCCAAGCTGGAAAGCCTGGTTGACGAGCTGATCGAGCGCACCATCGCCCCCTGCCGCACCGCCATCAAGGACGCTGGCGTGAGCGTCTCCGACATCGACGACGTGATCCTGGTCGGCGGCATGACCCGCATGCCCAAGGTGCAGGAAAAGGTCAAGGAGTTCTTCGGCAAGGAGCCGCGCAAGGACGTGAACCCCGACGAAGCCGTGGCCGTGGGTGCCGCGGTACAGGGTCAGGTGCTCTCCGGTGACCGCAAGGACGTGCTGCTGCTGGACGTGACCCCGCTGTCCCTGGGCATCGAGACCATGGGTGGTGTCATGACCAAGATGATCACCAAGAACACCACCATCCCGACCAAGTTCAGCCAGACCTTCTCCACCGCCGACGACAACCAGCCGGCCGTGACGATCAAGGTCTTCCAGGGCGAGCGCGAGATGGCCGCGGGCAACAAGCTGCTGGGCGAATTCAACCTCGAAGGCATCCCGCCCGCACCGCGTGGCATCCCCCAGATCGAGGTGAGCTTCGACATCGACGCCAACGGCATCCTGCACGTGGGCGCCAAGGACAAGGGCACCGGCAAGGAAAACAAGATCACCATCAAAGCCAACTCGGGCTTGACCGAGGAGGAAATCCAGAAGATGGTGAAGGACGCCGAGCTCAACGCCGCCGAGGACAAGAAGAAGGTCGAACTGGTGCAGGCCCGCAACCAGGCGGATGGTCTGGTCAGCTCTGTCCGCAAGAGCCTGGGCGAGTACGGCGACAAGCTGGAAGCCGGCGAGAAAGACAAGATCGAAGCCGCCATCAAGGCCGTTGAAGAAGCCGTGAAAGGCGACGACAAGGCCGAGATCGAAGCCAAGACCAACGAACTGATGACCGCCAGCCAGAAGCTGGGTGAGAAAATGTACGCCGACATGCAGGCCAACCAGGCTGCCGGTGCCGCAGGCGCGGCAGAAGGCGCCCAGCAGGCCAGCGGCAGCCGCCCGGCAGACGACGATGTGGTCGACGCCGAAGTGAAGGAAGTCAAGAAAGACTGATGCCGGTGCAGCGGCGCCCAAAAGGGGGCCCATGAACTCGCCGCCGCGTTCGGGCACCTAGGTGACCGGCGCGGCGTTTGCACTGAACGAGCAACCTTGTATTGACATGGCCAAACGAGACTTTTACGAAATCCTGGGCGTGGCCAAGAACGCCAGCGACGACGAGATCAAGAAGGCTTATCGCAAGCTGGCGATGAAGCACCACCCTGACCGCAACCAGGGTGACAGCGCCAAGGCCGCCGAGGAAAAGTTCAAGGAAGCCAAAGAGGCCTACGAGATGCTGAGCGACCCGCAGAAGCGGGCCGCCTACGACCAGTATGGCCACGCTGGCGTGGACCCGAACATGCGCGGCGGCCCGGGCGGCGCCGAAGGCTTCGGCGGGTTCTCCGAGGCGTTTGGCGACATCTTCGGCGATATCTTCGGCGGGCAGCGTGGCGGCCAGCGTGGCCGTCAGGTCTACCGTGGCAGCGACCTGTCCTACGCCATGGAGATCACACTGGAGGAAGCCGCCCACGGCAAGGACGCGCAGATCCGCATCCCCAGCTGGGAAGACTGCGACACCTGCAAGGGCAGCGGCGCCAAACCCGGCACCAGCGTCAAGACCTGCCCCACCTGCAACGGCAATGGCGCAGTGCAGATGCGCCAGGGCTTCTTCAGCGTGCAGCAGACCTGCCCGCACTGCCATGGCAGCGGCAAGATCATTCCCGAGCCCTGCACCACCTGCAACGGCCAGGGCAAGCTCAAGAAGCACAAGACGCTGGAGATCAAGATCCCGGCGGGCATCGACGACGGCATGCGCATACGCTCTGCCGGGAACGGTGAACCTGGGCGCAACGGCGGCCCCTCGGGCGATCTGTTCATCGAAATCCGCATCCGCAAGCACGACATCTTCGAACGCGATGGCGACGACCTGCACTGCCAGGTGCCGGTGAGCATCACCACGGCCGCACTTGGCGGCGAGATTGCGGTGCCCACACTGGGCGGCAAGGCCACCATCGACATCCCCGAAGGCACCCAGCACGGCAAGACCTTCCGTCTGCGCGGCCGGGGGATCAAGGGCGTGCGCTCCAGCTTCCCCGGTGACCTGTACTGCCACATCGCGGTGGAAACGCCCATCAAGCTCACCGAGCATCAGCGCAAGCTGCTGCGCGAGCTGGACGAGTCCTTCCAGAAGGGCGGCCACAAGCACAGCCCGAACGACAAGGGCTGGTTCGAGAAGGCCAAGGCGTTCTTCAGCTGAAAGCTGTGGTGAAATGAACGCATGAGCGTTCACGTCACCTTCCTCGGAGGAGCCGGCACCGTGACCGGCTCCAAATACCTGGTCCAGCACGACGGCAAAAGCCTGATGGTGGACTGCGGCCTGTTCCAGGGCTACAAGCAGCTGCGCCTGCGCAACTGGACGCCCCTGCCCATTCTGCCCAACCACGTGAATGCCGTGGTATTGACCCACGCGCACCTGGACCACAGCGGCTACCTGCCGCTGCTGGTGCGCGAGGGCTTCCACGGCAAGGTGTGGTGCACGCCGGGCACGCGCGACCTGTGCAGCATCCTCCTGCCCGACAGCGGCCACATTCAAGAGGAAGACGCCGCCTTCGCCAACCGGCACGGCTTCTCCAAGCACCACCCCGCCCTGCCCCTGTACACGCAGGACGACGCGCGCATCAGCCTCAAGCAGCTGCGCACCGTGCCCTCGCACCACCTGTTCGAGCCCATCCCGGGCTGGCAGGCCCGCCTGCACGGCGCCGGGCACATCCTGGGCGCGTCCAGCCTGTACCTGGAAGTCGGCGGCAAGCGGCTGCTCTTCTCGGGCGACCTGGGCCGCTCAGACGACCTGGTGATGCTGCCGCCCGACCCGCCCCCGGCGGCCGATGCGGTGTTCATCGAGTCCACCTACGGCAACCGGGAGCACCCCGGCGACAACCTGGTTGACGAGCTGGCCAGCCCCCTGGAACGCATTGCCGCGCGCGGCGGCACGGCCGTGGTGCCAGTGTTCGCCGTGGGTCGCGCGCAGGCGTTGCTGCACGCCATCGCGGTACTCAAGCAGCAGGGGCGCATTCCGTCCTCGCTGCCGGTGTACCTGGACAGCCCCATGGCCATCCACAGCACCGAACTGTTCGCGCAGCACCTGGGGGAACACCGCCTCAACGCCGCGCAGTGCCGCGACATGGCCCTGGCCGCCACCATGACCCGCACGCCCGACGAATCCAAAGCCATCGCCCGGCAGCACGGGCCGAAGGTGATCCTGGCGGCCAGCGGCATGGCCACGGGCGGCCGTGTGCTGCACCACCTGGTGCAGTACCTGGGCGACCACCGCAACATGGTCATCCTCACGGGCTTCCAGGCACCCGGCACGCGCGGCGCCACGCTGGCCAACGGCGGCACGCAACTGCGCATCCACGGGCAGGACATCGGCGTGCGCGCCGAGGTTTTTCAGCTGCATTCCGCCTCGGCGCACGCAGACGCGCGCCAGGTCATGAACTGGCTGCGGGCGGTGCCCGGGCAACCGCACCGCGCCTTCGTCATCCACGGTGAACAGGACGCGGCAGACACCCTGCGCCAGCGCATCGAGAACGAGCTGCGCTGGCACGCCATGGTGCCCGAGCACGGCTCCACCTGGGCGATATGAGCCGCGTGTTCAAGACCGTCAGGTCTTGAACACGCCGACCACCCGCTCCAGTTGAGCGGCCTGCTCCTGAAGTGACTGCGCCGCTGCTGCGGCCTGCTCGACAAGCGCGGCGTTCTGCTGGGTGACGCCGTTCATGTCCGCGATGGCCTCGCTCACCTCGCCAATACCTTGGGTCTGCTCGGCGCTGGCTGCCGCGATGTTGCCGATGATGTCAGTCACCTGCCGGATGCTGGACACGATGTCGTTCATGGTGTCGCCAGCCTGGTTCACCAGCGCGCCGCCCTCGCCCACCTTCTTCACGGAATCGTCGATCAGGGACTTGATCTCGCGTGCGGCGGCAGCCGAACGCTGCGCCAGAGCACGCACCTCCGACGCCACCACCGCGAAACCACGCCCCTGTTCACCCGCGCGCGCGGCCTCCACCGCCGCGTTGAGCGCCAGGATATTGGTCTGAAAGGCGATGTTGTCGATCACGTTGATGATGTCCGCCACCCGCTGCGAAGACGACTGGATCGACTGCATCGTGTTGACCACCTCGCCCACAACCGCCCCGCCGCGTTCGGCGACGTCCGACGCCACCGAGGCAAGCTGATTGGCCTGCCGGGCATGCTCCGCATTCTGGTTGACCGCCGATGTCAACTGCTGCATCGAGGCGGCGATACGGTCCAGAGCCATGGCCTGGTGTTCGGTGCGGTTAGACAGGTCCATGTTGCCCGAGGCAATTTCCCTCGTGGCGTTGTAGATGCTGTCTGCCCCACCACGCACCTGTTGCACCATGCGGCGCAGGCTCTCGGTCATGTTCTGCAGGGCCCGCTGCAACCCGCCGATTTCGTTGCTCGACGTGATCTGCAGGTTGTGGGTCAGGTCGCCCTCGGCAATGTCGTTGGCCACCTTCACGCCACTGGACAAGGGACGCGTCACCACGCGCTGGATGAACGGGTAGATCAGCAGCAGCACCGGCACACTGGTCATCAGTGCCACAAGCATCGACTTCCAGCGCTGTGCCGCCATTTCCTGGTTGACCTTGTCCAGCGACACCTTCATGCTCACGGCGCCGAGCACCGAGTTTTCGGGCACCTGGTGGCAGGCCAGGCAGTTCTTGCCCAGGTAATTGCTCAGCGCGATGGCGGGCCGTATGGCGCGCAGGTATTCCCCCTGCCCATCCGACTCCACCTTGACCAGCGGCTGCCCCTTGTCCAGCACCCACTGCTCGTCGGCATCGGGCTTCGCGTCGTTGGCCTTGCCAGGCCCGAACGCGGCAATCACCCCGGCACCCCGCAACACGCGCACGTCGCGGATCGCCCCTAGCTGGTTCATCTGGTCGAGCAAAACCTCGCGCTGGTCGATGGTTCCGGTCACCATCATGCCCGTCAGCCCCGCCATGGTGACTTCGTGCATGCTCTGGGAAAAAGAGTCCGCCTGCTCCAGCGCTGACTCGCGGTAGACATACCCCTGCCAAACGATCACGCCGCACCACACGATGAGCAGCGCGACACCCACGGTCAGCAACAGTTGCATCCAGATTCTGACCTTGGCTGGCACGGCAATTCCCCCGTCGAAAAATACGTAATTTGACAAAAAAACGACGGAATTCTCGACGAACCGGCAGCCCTCCGGTTTGTCTTAGCTCAAACGTTGTTCAGATGCGGGAGGCTTTCGGCTAACCGTGTGTGGCTTGTTCCAGGAATGACCAGAGTTGCGGGTCGTCGCAAAAAGCCACGTTGAAGCGCAGCCAGGGGCTGGGCTCCAGGTCGGTGGAGAACAGGTGCCCCGGCCCCAGCAGGATGTCGTGCTCGGTGGCCTGGTAGGCCAGCTCGGTGGCGTTGCTGATGCTGGGGTGCCGCGCCCACAGGAACAGCCCGGCCTTGGGCTCGGAAAACAGCTCGAAGCCCAGGGCCTCCAGCTTCTCGGCCACCTGCTGGTGGGCCTGCGCCAGGCGGTCACGCAAGCCACGCAGGTGCTTGCGCCAGCGCCCGTCGATCAATGCGCCGTAGGTCAGGCGCTCGGCAAACTCGGACGAGGTCAGCCCCGAGATCATCTTCAGCTGAGCCAGGTCCTCCAGCACGTCCGGGTGCGCGGCCACGAAGCCCACCCGCAAATTGGGTGAAATGGTCTTGGAAAAACTGCTGATGTAGACCACACGCTGCAGCTGGTCCAGGCTGGCCAGCGATGGCCGTGGCTCCGGGTCCAGGTCGGCGTAGATGTCGTTTTCCACAAGCAGGAACTGGTGCTGCTCGGCCAGTTGCACCACGCGGTGCAGGTGCGACAGGTGTGCCACCGAACCCGTGGGGCTTTGCAGGCGCGGCTGGGTGAAGAACACCTTGGGCTTGTGCACCATCACCAGTTCTTCCAGCGCGGCCAGGTCGTAGCCCTGCGGCGTGCGCGGCACCCCGATGAGCCGGGCGCCCAAAAAGCGCAGCGAAAAAAGCAGGTTCGGGTAACCCGGCGCATCCACCAGCACCGGGTCGCCGGGCTGCACCATGCGGCGCGCCACCATATCCATGGCCTGGCTGGAGCCGTTGGTCAGCAGCACCTGGTCGGCGCCCAGCACAATCTCCTGCTCGGCCAGCATGTCGCGCACCAGCTGCCGCAGCGGCGGAAAGCCCTTGGGTTCGCCGTAGCCGCCCAGGTCCACGTGGTCAGACGCCAGGCTGCGCAGACTGCGCCGCAGGCCTTCCTCGAACAGCCATTCACCGGGCAGCCAGCCGCAGCCGGGCTTCATGCGCAGGTTGCGGTTCTCGAACACGCGGCGCAGGTACCACATCGAGTCGAAGCTGTAGTTCGTGCCCTGGCCACGCAGCGCGTTCGCGTTGACCTCGCGGCGGCGCACGAAAAAGCCCGAGTGCGGCCGCGAGACGAAGAAGCCCTGCGCCACCAGGCGGTCGTAGGCGTCCACCACGGTGTAGACGCTGACGCCGTGGGCGTGGGCAAACTGGCGAATAGACGGCGCCTTGGCCCCCGGGCGCAATGCACCAGACTGGATCAGGTCCCGGAACCCCTCCACGATTTGCACCACCAAAGGTGTGGATTGTTGGGGGTCGAGCGTGAACATGGTGCGTGCTAGGGTTTGACTGTACAGGTGGCTGGGGCTGCACAGTGCTTCGGCTGTGCCTGCCCGACTGTATATGTTAGCTGTGCCCCATGCCCCCTAAAGTGCGAGCTTGGCCCATTTGCCTTTTTCAACCCCCAGGAGCCCCGCTCATGCACCGTGACCCCAACCTCACCGACGTCAAGACCAACGCCAACCTGATGGCCCGCCGCCGCGCCGCCCTGCCCGCCGGCCTGGGTCAGACCTACGAGGTGTTTGCCGAGCGCGCCGAGAACGCTGAGCTGTGGGACGTAGAAGGCAAGCGCTTCATCGACTTCGCCGGTGGCATTGCGGTGCTGAACACCGGCCACCGCCACCCCAAGATCGTTGAAGCCGTGAAGGCCCAGCTGGACAAATACCACCACACCTGCTTCCAGGTGGTGGCTTACGAGCCCTACGTGGAACTGGCCGAACGCCTGATCGCCAAGGCCCCGGGCAACTTCCCCAAGAAAGCCTACTTCCTGTCCACCGGCGCCGAGGCCGTGGAAAACGCAGTCAAGATTGCCCGCGCAGCCACCAAGCGCCAGGCCGTCATCGCCTTCGGCGGCGGCTTCCATGGCCGCACGCTGCTGGGCATGGCGCTCACAGGCAAAGTGGCCCCGTACAAGGCTGGCTTTGGCCCCTTCCCGGCCGAGATCTACCACGCCGAATTCCCCAACCCGCTCCACGGCGTGAGCGTGGCCGACTCGCTCAAGTCGCTGGAACACATCTTCAAGTACGACGTGGAAGCCGAGCGCGTGGCCGCCATCATTCTGGAGCCGGTGCAAGGTGAAGGCGGCTTCTACGTGGCCCCGCCTGAATTCGCGCAAGCCCTGCGCGCCCTGTGCGACAAGCACGGCATTGTGCTGATTGCCGACGAAGTGCAAACCGGCGCAGGCCGCACCGGCACCTGGCTGGCGTGTGAGCAGTGGGGCGTGGCGCCCGACCTCATCACCATGGCCAAGAGCATGGCGGGCGGCTTCCCCATTTCTGCCGTCATCGGCAAGGCCGAACTGATGGACAAGCCCCTGCCCGGCGGCTTGGGCGGCACCTACGCGGGCAGCCCCCTGGCCTGCGCCGCAGCGCTGGCCGTGCTGGACGTGTTCGAGGAAGAGAAGCTGCTGGACCGTTCCAACGCCGTGGGCGACCGCCTGAAGACCGGCCTGCGCGCCCTGGCGCAACAGCACAAAGAGATCCAGGACGTGCGCGGCCTGGGCTCCATGGTGGCCGTGGAACTGTTCAAGAACGGCGACATCCATCAGCCCGACGCTGACCTGACCAAGCGCGTCTGTGCCGAAGCCCTCAAGCGCGGCCTGGTGCTGCTGTCTTGCGGCGTGTACGCCAACGTCATCCGCATTCTGGTGCCCATCACCGCCAGCGACAGCCTGCTGGATGAAGGCCTCGCCATCCTGGGCGAGGCGCTGGCGGCGGCCAAGGCGTAATCTGCAGGCCCCTCGGCGGGGCCGGCCCAACCCGAGCGTCCGGACGAGGTTTGCGCCTCTTCCGGACGTTTTGTTTATGGGGCCATCCACCGCCTACAATGCCCACGATCATCAGCTGGTGTCCGTGGCAGGCCTTGCCACCGTGGCGCAACGTAGCTTTCGCCCTAGCCAGCACCCCACCCTCAATGCCAGGAGCCCCCCATGAAATCACGTGCCGCCGTTGCGTTCGAGCCAGGCAAACCCCTGCAGATCGTGGAGATCGATGTTGCACCGCCCCGCAAGGGAGAGGTGCTCATCAAGGTGACGCACACCGGCGTCTGCCACACCGACGCTTTCACGCTCAGCGGTGACGACCCCGAGGGACTCTTCCCGGTCGTGCTCGGCCACGAAGGCGCAGGCGTTGTGGTGGAAGTGGGCGAAGGTGTGACCTCAGTCAAACCCGGCGACCACGTCATACCGCTGTACACGGCAGAGTGCGGCGAATGCCTGTTCTGCAAGTCGGGCAAGACCAACCTGTGCGTGGCCGTGCGCGCCACCCAGGGCAAGGGCGTCATGCCCGACGGCACCTCCCGCTTTTCGTACAACGGCCAGCCTGTCTACCATTACATGGGCTGCTCCACCTTCAGCGAGTACAGCGTGGTGGCCGAAGTCTCTCTGGCCAAGATCAACCCCGAGGCCAACCACGAACAGGTGTGCCTGCTGGGCTGCGGCGTGACCACCGGCCTGGGCGCGGTGAAGAACACCGCCAAGGTGCAGCCGGGTGACTCGGTGGCCGTTTTCGGGCTCGGGGGCATCGGGCTCGCCGTCATCCAGGGTGCCAAGCAGGCCAAGGCCGGGCGCATCATCGCCATCGACACCAACCCGTCCAAGTTCGACCTGGCGCGCACCTTTGGCGCCACCGATTTCGTCAACCCAAAGGACCACGACAAACCCATCCAGGAAGTCATCATCGGCATGACCGGCTGGGGCGTGGACCATACGTTCGAGTGCATTGGCAACGTGAACGTGATGCGCGCCGCGCTGGAGTGTGCCCATCGGGGGTGGGGGCAGTCCATCGTCATCGGCGTGGCCGGCGCAGGCCAGGAAATCTCTACTCGCCCCTTCCAGCTGGTCACGGGCCGCTCCTGGCGCGGCACAGCGTTTGGCGGCGTCAAGGGTCGCTCGCAACTGCCCGGCATGGTGGAAGAAGCCATGCGCGGCGACATCGAACTGGCCCCCTTCGTAACGCACACCATGCCCCTGGACCGCATCAACGAAGCCTTCGACCTGATGCACGAGGGCAAATCCATCCGCTCCGTCGTCCACTACTGAGGCCTTGCCCATGCAGCGCGTCGAACAACACGCCAGTTTTGGAGGGGTTCAGGAGGTCTGGACCCACACGTCCCGCACACTGCAGTGCGAGATGCGTTTTGGCATCTACCTGCCGCAGGCAGCGCTGCAGGGCAAGCGCTGCCCAACGCTGTACTGGCTGTCGGGCCTGACGTGCACGGAGCAGAACTTCATCACCAAGGCTGGCGCACAGGCACATGCCGCGCGCCACGGGGTGATTGTGGTGGCGCCAGACACCAGCCCCCGGGGTGAAGGCGTGCCCAACGATGCGGCTTACGATCTGGGCCAGGGCGCGGGCTTTTACGTCAACGCCACCCAGGAACCGTGGGCACGGCACTACCAGATGCACGACTACGTGGCCCGCGAACTGCCGGAGCTCATCGAAGGCAGCTTCGCCGCTTCGGATTCGCGCGGCATATCGGGGCACTCCATGGGTGGGCACGGCGCACTGGTGACGGCGCTTCGCCAGCCGGGCCGCTACCGCAGCGTTTCGGCGTATTCACCCATCGTGGCACCGTCACAGGTACCCTGGGGCGAAAAAGCATTCACGGCCTACCTGGGGCCGGACAGGCAGGCCTGGAAAGCCTGGGATGCCGTGGAGCTCATCAAGTCCGCGCCAGAGCGGCTGCCCCTGCTTGTGGACCAGGGCGAAGCCGACGAGTTTTTGCACGACCAGTTGCGCCCGCTGCTGTTGAAGATGGCCTGCGACGAAGCTGGCCACCCGCTGACGTTGCGCCACCACGCTGGCTACGACCACAGCTACTACTTCATCGCCAGCCTGATGCAGGACCACTTCGCGCACCACGCGAAGTACCTGTAACGCAGCAGTCAGTTGGCGCTGGGGTCTGCCTGAAGCGGCGCGCCGGGCGCGCAGCCTGCGGCCTCGCCGTGCCCCATCTGCAGCAACTTGCCGTGCAGGTTGGCGCCATGTTCCACGGCCATGGACTGGTAGCGAATGTCGCCCGTGACGGTGCAGCCCGCGCGCAGTTCAATGCGCTCAGACGCGAGGATGTTGCCATGCACCTTGCCCGCCACCACCACGCGCTGCGCCACGATGTCGCCATACACCAGCCCGGTGCCGCCCACCACCACCGAAACCGACACGCCATCGCCTTCTTTCAGGTTGCCCTTGATGGTGCCGTCCACCCGAATGCTTTCGGTGAGGAAGAAGTTGCCCTCGATGCGCGAGCTGGGGCCGATCAAGGTGTCGAACCGCTCCTTGCCCAGCGTCAGCGGGTTCAACTTGCTCATCTTGCGAAACATCGCGGGCTTGCTCATGGCGTCGTCCTTCAGGGTTTTTGCGGCAGTTGCGACCAGGCGGTCAACGCTCTGGAGGGGTCGATGGGTTCGTCCAGATGGCGAACCTCGTAATGCAGGTGCGGGCCAGTGGAGCGCCCGGTGCTGCCAAGCCAGCCCAGCACGTCACGCGCGGCCACGCGCTGGCCGACTGCCACCCGGCGCTTCAGCAGGTGCGCGTAGCGGGTGGAAAAGCCCTCGGCGTGCTCCACCTCCACCAGTTCACCATAGGCGCCGGAATACTCGGAGCGCGTTACCCGGCCCGGCGCGGTGGCCAGCACCGGTGTGCCCACAGGCGCCACCAGGTCTACCCCCTTGTGCTGGCCATGCTGCTCGGTAAACGGGTCGGCCCGGCCGCCATAGCCCGAACTCACAGAAAAATCCCCGGCCAGCGGCAAAATCAAAGGCAGCTGCTCCAGCCGCTGCAGCCCCGTTTCCCACAGGCGCGAGCGCTGCAACACCACGGCCTCCAGGCTTTGAAGCTGCTGCATGAAAGCACCGTGCTGATACAACAGCGGCTCATCGTTCAGCCCCTGGGGCAGTTCAGCATCGGCGTCCGTGCCGGGGGGCTGCGTCAAGCCGCCCTTGCCGCCTGCCGAAGGCCCGCCTTTTTCGCGCAACAGGTTCTGCAGCACCAGGCGTTCCATCACGCCCTTGCGCGCACTTTCAATCTCTTCAACCCGCTCGCTCAAGGCGCCCAAACGCCCCTGGAACTTGGCAAGCTCCGCCAGGTAGCGCTGCCGCACCCCCTCCAGCTCGGAACGGCTGGTCACCCCGGCGCCAACTTTGCCCAGCAGTTCCGGTGAATATTCGACAACCACGCGCAGTCCCATCCAGCTGCAGGCCGCCCCCAGGCCCAGCAGCCCCAGGGCCACGCACAGGAACGCAAGCACCACCTTGCGGGCGGTGATGGAAAACGTCCGCACCCGCGCCGCTGGCCCGCCAACCCAGATCAGCTGCATGCCGCTGCACGCTCCAAGAAAAGTCTGTTCATCTGCACTCTCCGTCAATGCCGCGCGTAGCGGGCCGGGCACCGATCACGGGCTTTTGTCCCCGATCCAAGGCCCACAAGGCAAGCCCCAAAGCCCACGGCGGGTTCAAATTGAGGGGCAACGCCCTGGGAGAACGGGTATGGAGGGGCGCTGCGGGTGGGGGGTGGTGCGTAGAGCACCACAGATGATCTTATGCGCCGCGAGTTGGCTCACGCTAGCCGTGCCATGTACTCGGACGGTTCAAGTGAGCACCGATCTTGTAGATGCCCGTTGAGCGCGAACAGCCTTGGTGACTCACGGAACCTGAAGAGGCGGTACAGGAAGTACCTTGATGCGTTGTCGCGTGAGAACCTTAGTTCATGCGGGGTGATGAAGAAGGGCGTGTTCTTGCCGTACTTGGTGGTTTTGGCTTCGATGTAGCGGTCAGTCCCGTTCTCTTCAAAGGACCTGATGTCGAATCCAGCCGATGGTCCGACGGTCGCCGAAACCTGCTCAATCCGATCAGCAAGGGATTCTTTCCCGGCACGGATGAGGCGTGCCCGCTCGAAATTGATGACGAACTGCTCGCCCGCCTCGCCAAGCGACTGGTTCCTGGCCTCTCGCTCCAAGTAATTGACGCCCCCTGGGTTGTAGATGGCCATCGGCTCGGCAACAGCAGGAACCTTCCGATCCTCCGGCGTTGGCGGCGCCTCCCAGGCAGACAAGAAATCTTCTACGCCTGGAATCTGTGGCGCAACCTCGGCATCCCGGGCGAACAGTTGCTGGAGTTGTGGGTGGCTCTTCAAAAAATCTGCGACGGCAGCCGGAAGAAGCGATCTCTGGTAATTGAACCGGGGCTTGTAACCATCAATATAGGGGATACCCATCTCAATCAGAACTGCGCTGATGTTCTGGTGTTTCAGTTCCACCGAAGCGTTGGACCGGTTGTTCAGCCGCTCCATCAAGGCACGGCGATGCTCGGCCTTGTTGTATTTCTGGCCTTCAAGCTCAAGACGGAGCATGCTGAAATAATTTTCAACGGCTGCTTCGACTTCGGAATCTGACCAGTGGTTCGCCAACACGGTTCATCCGCGGTGAACGATAGCGTTGTTTAGTGCCGTGACCACCTTTTGCAGGTATTCTTTCTGATGTGTCTTCAAAGCACTTGTTTCACCGCCAGCTGTGTGCAACATGATGTGGTAAACGGTCTTCTGCATTGCCCACCAGACTCCACCGATGACCGCCAATACCAATGCACCATAGGTGCCATTCAGCGCCGGCAGGATACCAATAACAATGAGCAACCCCGGAAGAAACCGGTTCAGCTTTTGCTCAAGCGGTTTAACAGAGGTGATGTTGTTCATCGCGAAAGTCTGGCCGTCCACTATGAACCTGGTATTCGTTACTCGAACGCCCTCATACTCGAAAAAGGTTGTCTCATTCATACAAACTAACCTACTCCCTGTTGGTGGGTAACGAAAACGTTCTATGCACCACTCGGCAATACTGAGGAGCAACTGCATAGACGGTTGGAATTCGTTGTAGATCCCAACGGCTTCACCCAATCTCCGCGCATGCGGGCCGGGCATTTGATTTTTCTGCTACCACTATAGCGCAAAGTTTTGCGCTTCGGCACATTGCCGCGCCAGCCATTCCCGGAACACCGCCAACGCCGGTCTTTCGGCCACCTGCGGTTGCACCAGGTAATAGGCCCGTTGCGCCTTCAATGGCCGCGCGCAGGCCACCACCAGCGCGCCACTGGCCAATTCGTCCTGCACCAGCAACGTGGGCATCAGCGCCACGCCCAGGCCGCTGATGGCAGCGGCTGCCTGCATCGAGAAAAGCTCATACCTCGGCCCGGCCATGGCTCGCGGGGCGTCCACGCCCTGGGCGTCGAACCACTGGCGCCAGGCTTCGGGCCGGGTGGCCTGTTGCAGCAGGGGCATCTGCGCCAGCGTTTCGGGGCTCACCTCTTGCCCGTTCACCAGCAGCCGGGGGCTGCACACGGGCAGCACGTCTTCGGGCATCAGCCGGGTGGCCTGGGTGCCCGCCCATTGCTGCAGTTGCTCGGGCGTGCCCGCCCAGATGGCGGCGTCTATGCCCGTGTCGGTGAACAAAAAGGGGCGCGTGCGGGTTTCAAAGTGCACCAGCAGGTCAGGCTGTTCGGCGGCCAGCCCGTGCAGGCGCGGTATCAGCCAGCGGGTGGCAAACGTGGGCACAGCGGCCAGAGTCAAACTGTCGCCCTGCCCGCGCCGGCCCATCAGTTCCACGGCGTCGCGCTCCAGCGCGTCCAGTCGCTGGCCCACGTGGCGGGCATAGTCGGCCCCGGCGGGGGTCAGCACCATGCCGTGTTGGGTACGGCGGAACAGGGGCACACCCAAAAACTCTTCCAGCGCCGCCACCTGGCGCGACACGGCGCCCTGCGTCAGGTTCAGTTCCTGCGCAGCACGGGTAAAGCTCTGGTGGCGGGCGGCGGCCTCAAAGCAGTTCAGGGCCTGGGTGGATGGCAGTTTGCGTCGCATGGTGGGCGCACATTAGCACACCATTCAATACAAATACTCATATCTGGATCAGAAAAATTCGCTTGCCGCCTGGGCGCACGGGGCCTAGCATCGCACTATCCTTCATCCATTCGCGAGACAAACGCATGAGCTCCAACCCCCGCTTCTCCTGGTCCGACCCCTTCCTGCTGGACGACCAGCTCACCGACGACGAGCGCCAGGTGCGCGACGCGGCGCACGCCTATTGCCAGGAGCGCCTGCTGCCCCGCGTGCAAGACGCCTTCCGCAACGAGAAGACGGACCGCTCCATCTTCAACGAGATGGGTGAACTGGGCCTGCTGGGCCCGACCATTCCCGAGCAATACGGCGGTGCAGGGCTGAACTACGTGTGCTACGGCCTGGTGGCGCGCGAGGTGGAGCGCGTGGACAGCGGCTACCGCAGCATGATGAGCGTGCAAAGCTCGCTGGTGATGGTGCCGATCAACGAGTTTGGCACCGAGGCGCAGAAGCAGAAGTACCTGCCCAAGCTGGCCACCGGCGAATGGGTGGGCTGCTTTGGCCTGACGGAACCCAACCACGGCTCCGACCCCGGCAGCATGATCACCCGCGCCAAGAAGGTGCCGGGCGGCTACAGCCTGACGGGCGCCAAGATGTGGATCACCAACTCCCCTATTGCCGATGTGTTCGTGGTGTGGGCCAAGGACGACGGCGGCCAGATTCGCGGCTTCATTCTGGAAAAGGGCTGGAAGGGCCTGAGCGCCCCCGCCGTGCACGGCAAGGTGGGCCTGCGCGCTTCCATCACCGGTGAAATTGTGATGGACGAGGTGTTCTGCCCTGAAGAGAACGCCTTCCCCGAGGTGCGCGGCCTGAAGGGCCCCTTCACCTGCCTGAACAGCGCGCGCTACGGCATTGCCTGGGGTGCGCTGGGCGCCGCCGAGGACTGCTTCCACCGCGCCCGCCAGTACGTGCTGGACCGCAACCAGTTTGGCCGCCCGCTGGCTGCCAACCAGCTCATCCAGAAGAAGCTGGCCGACATGCTGACCGACATCAGCCTGGGCCTGCAGGGCTGCCTGCGCCTGGGCCGCATGAAGGACGAAGGCAAGGCTGCGGTGGAGATCACCTCCATCCTCAAGCGCAACAGCTGCGGCAAGGCACTGGACATTGCCCGCGTGGCCCGCGACATGATGGGTGGCAACGGCATCAGCGACGAATTCGGCGTGGCCCGCCACCTGGTGAACCTGGAAGTGGTGAACACTTACGAAGGCACGCACGACATCCACGCGCTGATCCTGGGCCGTGCCATCACGGGCATTGCCGCCTTTGGCAACTGAGAAAGCCACCATGGCCGCCAAGGAATTTGCCTTTGAGCCCACGCAGATGCCCCGCCCGCTGGCGGGCGTGAAGGTGCTGGACCTGTCGCGCGTGCTGGCCGGCCCCTGGGCCGGGCAGATTCTGGCCGACTACGGCGCCGACGTGCTGAAGGTGGAACGCCCCGGCACGGGTGACGACACGCGGGCCTGGGGCCCACCGTGGTGGGGTGACGGGGAAGACCGCGTGGCGGCCTACTTCCTGTGCGCCAACCGGGGCAAGCGTTCGGTGGCCATAGACATTGCCAGCCCCGAAGGCATACAACAGGTGCGCGAACTGGCCCGCGAGGCCGACGTGCTGATCGAGAACTACAAGGTCGGCCAACTGGCCAAGTACGGGCTGGACGCCCCCAGCCTGCAGGCCATCAACCCGGGGCTGATCTACTGCTCCATCACCGGCTACGGGCAGACCGGGCCGCTGTCGCACAAGGCCGGTTACGACTTTGCCATTCAGGCCGAAGCCGGGCTGATGAGCATCACCGGCAACAAGGGCGAAGAGCCGCAGAAGGTGGGCGTGGCCGTGACAGACCTGATGACAGGCGTGTACGCGGCCACCGCCATTCTGGCGGCGCTGCACGAGCGCCAGCACACCGGCAAGGGCCGGGTGATTGACGCAGCGCTGTTCGACGTGCAGGTGGCCATGCTGGCCAACCAGGCCAGCAACCAGTTGATTGGCCAGACGCGGCCCACCCGCATGGGCAACGCCCACCCCAACATCGTGCCTTACCAGGTGTTCCCCACCCGCGACGGGCACATGGTGCTGGCTGTGGGGAATGACGGGCAGTTCACCCGCTTCTGCGAAGCAGCTGGCCACCCCGCCGTGGCGCGCGATGCGCGTTTTTCCACCAACCCGGCACGCGTGGAAAACCGCCAGGCCCTGGTGCCCCTGATCACCGGCTGGACCATGGAGCGCGACACCGCCGACTGGGTGCAACTGCTGGACCGTGCCGCCGTGCCATGCGCGCCCATTCTGGATGTGGCGCAAGTGATGGAACACCCCCACGTGGCCGCGCGCGGCATGACGCTGCCGCGCCATGACACAGCTGAAAGCAGCACACCACCCATGGTGGCCCACCCCATTCTGATGGACGGCATGCGCCCCACCGCCGGGCTGCCGCCACCAGCCTTGGGGCACGGCGAAGCGCGCTGGTCTGCATCGGGGCGCTGACCAGTACAGCCTGCACACGCAGCAGACACAGGGCCGGACTGTTCCGGCCCTGTTTTTTTGCCCGCATACGCCCCATAATGGTGCATATCGCACACACCCAAGGCAAAAATCACATCCATGCGCACTACAGGGTTTCTGTGTATTGGATGTCCGAACTGCACAGCGGCCTCTGTACCGGGTGCATCTGTATATGTCGAGGTGGCACCAAGCCCATTACAGTCATTGGCACTGTCTGCTTGCACACCACCACGCTTACATGCACAAACCGCAACCGCTCGTTACTTTCACCGGCGTACAAAAAACATACGATGGCCATAGCCTCGTGGTGCGCGACCTGAATCTTGAAATCCAGAAAGGCGAATTCCTGTCGCTGCTGGGCCCCTCGGGCTCTGGCAAGACAACCACGCTGATGATGCTGGCGGGCTTCGAGTCCCCCACGTCGGGCGAGATTCACCTCAACGGTGTATCCATTACCCGCACGCCGCCGCACAAGCGCAACTTCGGCATGGTGTTCCAGAACTACGCGCTGTTCCCGCACATGACGGTGGCCGAGAACATTGCCTACCCGCTCACGGTGCGCAAGCTGCCCGCCGCCGAGCGCGATGCGAAGGTGAAGCGCGCGCTGGACATGGTGCAGATGGGCCCCATGGGCGGCCGCTACCCGTCACAACTGTCAGGTGGCCAGCAGCAGCGCGTGGCACTGGCCCGTGCCATGGTGTTCGACCCCCAGCTGGTGCTGATGGACGAGCCGCTGGGCGCACTCGACAAGCAGCTGCGCGAACACATGCAGCTGGAACTCAAGGCCCTGCACCGCCGCCTGGGTGTGACCTTCGTTTACGTCACGCACGACCAGTCCGAAGCGCTGACCATGTCTGACCGCGTTGCCGTGTTCAACGAAGGCATCATCCAGCAGATCGACCAGGTGGACCGCCTGTACGAAACGCCTTCCAACCGCTTCGTTGCCAGCTTTGTGGGTGACAACTCCGTGCTCAACGGCACGGTGGCCGAAACACACGGCGAACAATGCACCGTGCGGCTGGGTGACGGCCTGCGTTTGCGTGGCGTCAACGTGAACCAGTCCAGCGTGGGTGATGCCGTTCAATGCAGCATCCGCCCCGAACGCATCCACGTGCTCGACGGTGCCACTGCTCCGGCCGAAAACGTCCTCAGCGTGGGCCTGTCCGACGTCATCTACTTTGGCGACCACCTGCGCCTGCGCTGCGAACTGCCGCAGCAACCCGAGTTGTGTGTGAAACAACCGCTGCAACACCATGGCGTGCTCAACGCCGGGCAACGGTTGAACCTGCACATCCCGGCGGAACACCTTCGCGTGTACCGCTGATCCTTCCGTCCCTTTCCCTCAACCCCCTGGAGAAAAGCGTCATGCAACGGCTCTATGCCGTTTTGTGTGGAAACGCTTCGCGTCATGTCGGCATGGCTGGCGCGAACGGACTGGCCGG
>NZ_BAAGVK010000024.1:0-111982 GCF_054780915.1 Hydrogenophaga aquatica
CGGCCAGTCCGTTCGCGCCAGCCATGCCGACATGACGCGAAGCGTTTCCACACAAAACGGCATAGAGCCCTTGCCGCAGAATGCGGAACCATGTCCACCTTGCCCGACAGGTCCGCTTTGACCCCCTCTTCCACCGCTGAACGTGGCGGCCTGTGGCTGGCCTTGGTGCTGTCGCTGGGGGCGGCCGTGTCGCTGGGTGTGACGCGGTTTGCCTACGGGCTGCTGCTGCCGCCCATGCGCGAGGACCTGGGCTGGAGCTACACCCTGGCCGGTGCCATGAACACCTTCAACGCCATGGGTTACCTGCTGGGCGCGCTGAGCACACCGTGGCTGATGCGCCGACTGGGCCCGGGGCGGTTGCTGCTGTGGGGCGCAGCGCTGGCCAGCGTGTTCATGGCGGGCAGCGGCTTTTTTGTGGATGCCACGCCCCTGATGGCGCAGCGTCTGTTGGCTGGGCTGGCCAGCGCCTGGGTGTTCATTGCCGGGGGCTTGCTGGCCGCGCGGCTGGGGGCGCACTGGCCACGGCGCAGCGGTTTGCTGCTGGGCTTGTATTACGGGGGCACGGGCTGGGGCATTGTGGCGTCGGCCGTGTCGGTGCCTTGGGTGCTGCAGGCCATGGCCGGGCGGCCCCACGCCTGGGCCTGGGCCTGGTGGTGGCTGGCCGGGCTGTGTGTGCTGGCCACGGTTGCGCTGGCCTGGGTGGCGGGTGCCTTGCAGCGGCATGAAACGGGGGTGACGAGTTCGTCTGCACCCGGCGGCGCGGCTGGCCTGGCCAGTGCTGCCGTTGACGCGGCTGCGCCTTCGTTGTGGCGCTTGAGCCCGGCGCTGGCGGGTTACAGCCTGTTCGGTGTGGGTTACATCGGGTACATGACTTTTGTGATCGCGTTGCTGCGCGATCAAGGCAATTCGGGCGGTGCCATCACTTTCTTCTACAGCCTCTTGGGCTTGGCGGTGGTGGCGTCGTCGCGCATCTGGGCGGGCCTGCTGGACCGGCACAAGGACGGCCAGCCCCTGGCCCGCCTGAACGCCCTGCTGGGTGTGGCCACGGTGCTGCCCGCGCTTACCTCGGCCTGGCCGGTGCTGTTGCTGTCGGGGGTGATGTTCGGCGGGGTGTTCCTGTCGGTGGTGGCGTCCACCACGGCGCTGGTGCGCCACAACCTGCCCGCGGCGCGCTGGGCGGCGGGCATCAGCGCCTTCACCATCGTGTTTGCGGCGGGGCAGATCGTTGGGCCCACGGTGGTGGGTTTCATTGCCGACGGCCCGGGCGGGCTGGAGCGCGGGTTGCTGTTTTCTGCGGTGGCCTTGTGGGTGGGCGCGGCGCTGGCCTGGCGGCAGAAGGCGCTGGGCTGAATCCCGTCTGCATCAAGCCATGGTGCTCAGTGGCCGCCACACGGATGGCGCCAATGGCACCATTCATGCGGCGATTGAGGGGGTAAGGTACGGGTCCATTCAGCCCGAATCCCAAACTGACTCAAGAGGAACCCCCATGGCCCTGGGTGAATTTGCCTACGCGCAGAACAGCAACCGCTTCCTGGCTGCTGCGCCGCTGACCGACCAACCCTTCGCCGTGGTGGGCGTGCCCTACGACGGCGCCGTGACCAACCGCCCTGGCGCCCGCTTCGGGCCGCAGGCCATGCGTGCGGCCAGCCTGATGCTGTGCGACGGCATCCACCCCGTGTTCGACGTGTCACCCCTGCCCCATCTGGGTGACGCGGGCGACATGCGCCTGCCCAACGCCTCGCCCCTGGCGGAAGTGCGTACCCACATTCAACACCAGGCCGCAGCGCTGATGGCCCGCCACCACTGCGTGTTCCTGGGGGGTGACCATTCGGTGACGCTGGCCCTGTTGCGCGCAGCCCGCCAACAGTACGGCGAACCGCTGGCGCTGGTGCACTTCGACGCCCATTGCGACACCTGGGAAGACCACTTCGGCGAGCCTTCCGGCCACGGCACCTGGACTTACGAGGCGCTGCAGGAAGGGCTGGTGAGCCCGGCGCACACGGTGCAGATCGGCATCCGCTCCAGCGGGGTGCGTGCCGCGAGGGACTACGTGCAGGACCAGGGCGGGCAGATTTTCACGGCGCGTGCGCTGCGCGGGCTGGAAGGTGCCGGGCTGGCACCCATGCTGCAGGCCATACGCGAACGCATCGGCCAGCGGCCGGTTTACCTGACGCTGGACATCGATTGCCTGGACCCTGCCTTTGCCCCCGGCACGGGCACGCCGGAGCCCGGCGGCATGACCAGTTCGCAAGTGCTTACTTTCCTGGAAGAGCTTGCTGGGCTGAACTGGGTGGGCATGGACTGCGTGGAGGTGGCCCCGGCCTACGACCACGCGGAACTGACCAGCAATGCCGCCGCCACCTTTGTGTGGACCTACCTGAGCGGGCAAGTGGCGCGGCGGGGGGGCTGAGCCATGGTGTTCAAGCCCTCGCTGCTCAAGTCCGACACACAGCTCAACCAGCGCAGCTATTACGAGGCCAGCGCAGCGCGGGGCCCTGCCCTGCCCCCTTTGCAGGGCGACACCCAGGCCGACGTGCTGGTGGTGGGCGCGGGCTTTGCGGGCCTGAGCGCGGCACTGGAACTGGCGCAGCGCGGCCTGCGCGTGGTGGTGCTGGAGGCCGACCGCATCTGCTCCGGCGCCAGCGGGCGCAACGGGGGGCAGGCCATCGTGGGCTTTGCCTCGGGCCAGGGGCCGTTCGAGCAGCAACTGGGCCGCGACGACGCCCGCCGCGCCTGGGACATGTCGCTGCAGGCGCTGGACCTTATCGACCAGCGCATTGCGCAGCACAGCATCGATTGCGACCAGGTGAAGGGCTACCTCTACGTGGCCGATTCGCCGGGCAAGGCCAAGACCCTGCTGGCCGACCTGGAGGCGCAGGAGCGAGACTACGGCCTGCGTTGCGAGGTGGCCACCGGGGCCGAGGTGCAGCGTTTCATCGGTTCAAAGCGTTATCACGCCGCGGGGTACGAACGGCTGTCGGGCCACCTGCACCCGCTCAAGTACGGCCTGGGGCTGGCGCGCGCGGCGCAGGGCCTGGGGGTGACCATCCACGAACACACGCCGGTGCGATCGCTGGCGCAGACCAGCGGCGGCGTGGTGGCGCACACGGCGCAAGGCACGGTGCGCGCCAGCCACGCGGTGGTGGCGGGCAACTGCACCCTGGCCGAACACGGGCCCGGCGTGCTGCCGCAAGTCCATCCGCGCATCATGCCGGTGGGCACCTACATCATCGGCACGGCGCCGCTGGCGCCCGAGCTGTGCCAGCGGCTCATCCCCAACCGTGCGGCGGTGTGTGACAACAACTTCGTGCTGGACTACTTCCGCTTCAGCGCCGACTTGCGGCTGCTGTTTGGCGGCCGCGTGAGCTACACCACCATGACGCCGCCGCGCCTGCCGGCGGTGATGCAGCAGCGCATGGCGGCCATCTTCCCGGAACTGGCGAGCGTGCCGGTGGAGTTTGTTTGGGGTGGCTTCGTGGACATCAGCATGAACCGCGCGCCAGACTTCGGGCGCGTGGGCAACAACATCTATTACCTGCAAGGCTTCAGCGGCCACGGTGTGGCGCTCACGGGCCTGGCGGGCCAGCTGGTGGCCGAGGCCGTGGCGGGCCAGGCCGGGCGTTTCGACGTGTTCGCGCGGCTGAAGCACCACAACTTTCCCGGCGGGCCCATGCTGCGCACGCCCGTGCTGGCGCTGGGCATGCTGTGGCACCGGCTGCGCGACGTGATGGGTTGAAGGGGTGTATGGCGCGTCAGGCAAACCCGGGCCACCACAGCAGTGCCATGCCCCACAGCAGCAAACCCGTACCAGCGGCCCGGCGGACCCAGGGCTGGTTAGGGCCGACTTTTTCGGCAAGCACGTACAGCGCGATTCCTGCTACCCAGGCCAGGTTCATCAAGCCGCCGACAAAGAGCAGCAGCATCAGCACCCAACAGCAGCCCAGGCAGTAACCGCCATGGCGCCAGCCCATCCAAAGCGCACCACGCGGGCCGTTGCGCCAGTGCGTCAGCACGAACGCCAGTGGCTCGTGGCAATGCTCCAGGCACGCACGTTTCAGCGGGGTCCACTGGTACACCCCCGCTGCGGCGAAGACGGCGGCGGCCAGGCCCACACTGGTCAGCTCCATCATGGGAGACAGCAGGGCCATGCGCTCCAAGGCGAACTGAAGCGCCGTGGCGGCGATGCCGAAGCCGCCCCACGCCAGCAGATACCCCGCAGTGAATGCCGCCGTTGCCAGCCCGGCCCGGGGTTGGCGGCCCGCAATGCCGGCATGGATCAGGATCACCGGCAGCGCGCCCGGCAGCATCATGGCCACCATCATCACCCACCACATGGCGAGCATGACCAAGGCGTGCGTCAGCGTCCAGGGGCCGCTGCTCATGGGCATCAGCATGCCGCCCATGTCCTCCAGGGTGCCGGCGCCGTTCCAGAGGTAGGCCCAGGCCCCGCCTTCCACCAGCAGCAGGCCGACCAGGACCAGGGCGCGCTCATGCCTGGAGACGTGCCGGAGCAGGCTGTCCACTTGTGCCGCCTGTAGAGGGCGTGGATAGCGGGCGCGTCAGGCGACGACGCCTTCGGGTGTCTGCGTCACGTGGGCCAGGGTGCTGTGGCTGCCGTGGGTTTCGAAGGGAATGGCGCCGGTGCTGCGGATGTCGGCCGAAGCCATCTCTCCCTCAATGTGTTCGAACCCCTCCGGCAGCACCACCTTGGCGCGGTGGGGCGCCCCCGTGACCGGGTTGCGTATCGGTTCGACCTCGGTTTCCAGCCAGCCGGGGATGCGAACACGGGCAAGGCGCGCTTCCTTGTCGAACTCGAAGGAGATGGGTGCGAACACGGGCTCGTGGTGCTTGGACACAATGAGGCTGAAGATGTGAAACAGCGTGCCTTCCGCCGAGTTCTGTCCGGAAAGGATGGCAAACAGAGCTTCGCGCTGTTCGCTGGTAGCGGTTTCATCGACGATCAATTGGGCCTCGCCGTTGCCCTCATGCAGTGGGCCGGGGAAGGCCACGGTGACGAAAAAGCTCAACCCGTCGAGTCGCACGTTGTTGACGTGGCCTTGGGTGATGCGCATCCCCACCAGGCCCTTGCACCAGCCGTGGGTAGGCGGTGCGTTGAAGTCACAGGGGCAGCCGTACGCGCAGCTGCAGTTCTTGATCCATTCGCCTTCCAGGCGCCAGTCAGCGTGAGCCATGGCGACTTCTCCTTCGATGGGAAGTTTCGGCCTTGGGCCGAGAACCGGCCAACCCGTTGAATCGACCGGGGGGCCCATCATTCTGAACTTTCGGCAGGTGAAGTCAAGTTGCGCGGACGGCGCCTTCTGGCAGGGCTGTCTGCACCACCCGCGCCAGGACGGGGCCATGCCGCTTGATGGTCTCTGGCGCGGCGTACCCGTAGCCGATGGCCAGCCCGCGCAAGTCCTGCCGCTGCAGGCAGTAGGCTGACAGCGGCCGCACGGTCAGGCCCTCGCGGGCGGCCTGCGCGGCAATGGCCCGGTCATCCGCATGCCCAGGCAGCCGCAGGCACAGGTGCAACCCCTGCGCCGCGCCGTGGATGCGCCCCACCCCGCTGCTCAGCACGGGGGCCAGCGCATCCACCAGCAGCTGGCGGCGTTCGGCGTAGGTCTGGCGGGCGCGGCGCAGGGCGCTGGCAAAGTGGCCCATCTCAATGAATTCAGCCAGCGCTGCCTGCAGCGGCATCTGACCCGGTCGGTTCAGGTCGTAGTGCGCCTGCTTGAAGGCGTGTATCAGCGTCTTGGGCACCACCAGGTAACCCAGTTTCAGCCCCGGGTACAGCACTTTCGAGAACGTGCCCATGTAGAGCACCCTGCCCTCCTCGTCCAGCCCTTCCAGCGACGAGATGGGCGGCCCGCTGAAGCGGAACTCGCTGTCATAGTCGTCTTCCAGCACCCAGGCGTTGCAGCGGCTCGCGCTGGCCAGCAACTGTTGCCGCCGCGCCAGCGACATCACCGCGCCCGTGGGGTACTGGTGTGAAGGTGTCACGTAGATGAGCCGGGGCGGCTGCTGTTCGTCTGCCTCGCCGGGGGCGATGCCTTCGTCGTCCACCGCCACGGGGTGGATGGCCAGGCCCGTGGCCGTGAAGGCCTTGACCGCACCCCAGTAGGCCGGGTCTTCCAGCCACACCGTGTCGCCATGGTCGGCCAGCAGGTGCGCACACAACTCCAGCGACTGCTGCGTGCCGCTGGTGATGAGGACCTGATCGGCGTCCAGCCGCACGCTGCGGAAGACGCGCAGGTAATCGGCCACCGCGCGGCGCAGCGGGCCGTAGCCACCCGAGTCGTTGTAGTCCAGCATCTCGGGGTAGGCCGCGCGCCAGTGCTTGTTCTGCAGGCGCTGCCACAGGGCCACGGGGAAGGCGCTGAAGTCCGCCGCGCCCGGCACGAAAGGCTGGATTTCGAGGTCGCTGGCCCGGTGGCGTTGGGTGAGTGCCTCGCCCCGGGCCGACAGGCGTGCCGCAGGCACCGCCATGGGCGCCCACTGGCGCGTGGCGCGCTGGGGCACGTGGTCGTGCACGTAGGTGCCGCTGCCCACATGGCTCACCAGATAGCCTTCCACCGTCAACTGGCCCAGGGCGGCTACCACCGTGTTGCGCGACAGCGCCAGGTCGTGCGCCAGGTCGCGGCTGGAGGGCAGCCGGTCGCCCGCCACCAGCTTGCCGTCGAGCAGCGCATGCCGCAGCGCCTCGTACAGGCGGCGGTGCAAGGGCAGCTCGCCGGTTTCGCCCAGTCGGGCCATCTCGGCCAGGAGGTATTCGGACAGCATGGCGCGTTTCCTGCGTGGGTGGTGGGGCCAGTTGGTGTCTGATTGGCACCATGGTCTTGCCCCAAATGGCCCCCATTTTGAACCAATTTAACCGGCAGAATGGTTTTCAACACATGGAGACCCGAATGACTACCCACCCGTGCATGGTCTGGCTGCCCGCCGACCACCGCCTCCTGGGCGACCACGGTCACCAGATGCCCTACTTGCTGCTTGGCGACAAATACGCGCGTGCAGTGAAAGTGGGCGCTCACGCACAGCCAGTCATGTTCCCGCTGGCCGACGCCGCCCAGGTGCCGCAACTGCTGTCCCTGGTCGATGGCGTGATGCTCACCGGCTCGCCCTCCAACGTGCACCCCTCGCACTTCGACGAGGAGGTGCACAACCCTGCCCTGCCGCTCGACCCCGAGCGCGATTCGCTCACCCTCACCCTGGTGCGGGCCTGCGTTGAAGGCGGTGTGCCGTTGCTCGGCATCTGCCGGGGCTTCCAGGAAATCAACGTGGCCATGGGCGGCAGCCTGCACCAGACGGTGCACGCCGTGCCTGGCCTGATGGACCACCGCGAGCCCGACGGCGTGCCGCCCGACCAGCAGTACGCTCCCAGCCACGAGATCAACATCGTGCCCGGCAGTGCCATGGAACAGTGGGCCGGTGGTACCCGGGTCATGGTCAATTCCCTGCACGGCCAGGGAGTGGGCCGCCTGGCGCCGGGCTTGCGTGCTCTGGCGCATGCACCCGACGGCCTGGTGGAAGCCTTCGAGGTGGAAGGTGCGCGCACTTTCGCCTGCGCCGTGCAGTGGCACCCCGAGTGGCGCTGCTGGGAAAACCCCTTCTACAGCGCCATCTTCCGTGCCTTCGGCGACGCCGTGCGGCAGCGCCAGCAGGTGCGCATGCGCGACGACCGCAACTACGCCACCGCTCCCGACAAACCCTGACCGCCTGGACGTGCCCCCGGCGGCAAGGCCGCGCGGGGGGAGACAACACCCAGGGATTCGTCACAGAATCCCCCCAGGACACCACCAAAGGGATACCGTATGAGCGACAGCAGCAACTCCCCCATTCCGCAGAACTTCAACGAACTGGAACACTGGCTCAACCAACGCCGCGTCACCGAAATCGAATGCCTGGTGCCCGACCTCACGGGCGTGGCGCGCGGCAAGATCCTGCCGCGCGAGAAGTTCACCGAAGACCGCGGCATGCGCCTGCCCCAGGCCATCGTGGGCATGGGCGTGACCGGCGAATTCCCCGAGAGCGGCCCCTACTACGACGTGGTGGACCCCACCGACCGCGACATGCAGCTGCGCCCCGACCCCACCACGGTGCGCATCGTGCCTTGGGCGGCTGACCCCACGGCGCAGGTCATCCACGACTGTTTCGACCACAGCGGCAAGCTGGTGCCATTTGCGCCGCGCAGCGTGCTGCGCCACGTTTGCGACCTGTACGCCCAGATGGGCCTGGAGCCCGTGGTGGCGCCAGAGCTGGAGTTCTACCTCACGGCGCGCAACACCGACAGCAACATCCCGCTCAAGCCGCCCATCGGCCGCAGCGGCCGTGCCGAAACGTCGCGCCAGGCCTACTCCATCGACGCCGTCAACGAGTTCGACCCCCTGTTCGAGGACATCTACGACTTCTGCGACAAGATGGAGCTGAACGTGGACACGCTGATCCACGAGGTCGGCGCGGGCCAGATGGAGATCAACTTCTTCCACGCTCACCCGCTCGGCCTGGCCGACGAGGTCTTCTTCTTCAAGCGCACCGTGCGCGAAGTGGCCCTGCGCCACGACATGTACGCCACCTTCATGGCCAAGCCCATCGCCGGTGAGCCGGGCAGCGCCATGCACATCCACCAGAGCATCGTGGACAAGGAAACCGGGCGCAACATCTTCAGCAACCCGGACGGCACGCCCTCCGAGGCCTTCTTCCACTTCATTGGCGGCCTGCAGCGCTACGTGCCCGCGGCCATGGCCCTGGTGGCGCCTTATGTGAACAGCTACCGCCGCCTCACGCGCCACACCGCCGCGCCCATCAACATCGAATGGGGGCACGACAACCGCACGGTCGGCATCCGCTCGCCCATCGCCAGCCCGCAGGCGCGCCGCATCGAGAACCGCGTCATCGGCGCCGACGCCAACCCCTACGTTGCCCTGTCCATGACGCTGGCCTGCGGCTACCTGGGCCTGAAGAACAAGATCAAGCCCAAGCCCGAGATGAAGGGCGACGCCTACCTCTCGCCCTACAGCCTGCCGCGCAGCCTGGGCGAGGCGCTGGACTGGCTGCGCCGCGAGACCGACCTCCACGAAGTGCTGGGCGAAGCCTTCGTGACCATCTACACCGAGATCAAGGAACTCGAATTCGAGGAGTTCATGAAAGTGATCTCGCCCTGGGAGCGCGAGCACCTGCTGCTGCACGTGTGACCGCGCCGCCCCATCAGCCCCTGACCGAACGGAGACCCGCATGAATGCACCCACCGACCCCAAGCACCTGAGCACCGCGGAGCTGCAGGCCCTGGACAGCGCCCATTTCATCCACCCGTTCACCGACCACCAGGGGCTGGCGGCCAAGGGTGCGCGTGTCATCACCCACGCCGACGGCATCTACGTGTGGGACAGCGAGGACAAGAAGATCCTGGACGCCATGAGCGGGCTGTGGTGCGTGAACGCCGGTTATGGGCGCAAGGCCCTGGCCGATGCTGCCTACCAGCAGATGATGAAGCTGCCTTTCTACAACAGCTTCTTCCAGACCACCAACGAACCCGCCGTGCGCCTGGCGGCCAGGCTCGCTTCGCTGGCCCCCAGTGTGGACGGCCGCAAGTTCGAGCACGTGTTCTTCAGCTCCAGCGGCTCCGAAAGCAACGACACCAACGTGCGCATGGTGCGCCGTTACTGGGACCTGCTCGGCCAGCCACAGCGCAAGGTCATCATCAGCCGGCACAACGCCTACCACGGCTCCACCATGGCTGGCGCATCGCTGGGCGGCATGAGTGGCATGCACGCCCAGGGGGACTTGCCCATCCCCAACATCGTGCACATTGACCAGCCCTACTATTACGAAAAGGCCTTGCCCGGTGAAACGCCCGAGGCCTTCGGCGTGCGCGCCGCTCGCTGGCTGGAAGAGGAAATCCTGGCCATCGGCCCCGAGAAGGTGGCCGCCTTCATCGCCGAGCCGGTGCAGGGTGCGGGCGGCGTGATCATCCCCCCCGCCACCTACTGGCCCGAAATCCAGCGCATCGTCGACAAGTACGGCATCCTGCTCATCAGTGACGAGGTCATCTGCGCCTTCGGCCGGCTGGGCCACTGGTTCGCCTACGAGAAGTTCGGCTACAAGCCCGACCTGATCACCTTTGCCAAGGCGGTGACCAGCGGCTACATCCCCCTGGGCGGCGTGATGGTGGGCGACCGCGTGGCCCAGGTGCTGATTGAAAAAGGCGGCGAGTTCAACCACGGCTACACCTACAGCGGCCACCCCGTGGCCTGCGCGGTGGCACTGGCCAACCTGGACGTGATGGAGCAGGAGAACCTGCCCGGCCGCGTGCGCGACGACATCGGCCCCTACCTGGCGCAGCGTTTTGCCGAGCTCAAGGAGCACCCCCTGGTGGGCGATGCTGAAACCTGCGGCTTCGTGGCCGGGTTGGTGCTGGTGAAGGACAAGGCCACCCGCCAGCACTTCCCCGAGGAGCTGGCCGTGGGCATGATCTGCCGTGGCCACTGCTTCGGCAACGGGCTCATCATGCGCGCCGTGGGCGACCGCATGATCATCGCGCCGCCGCTGACCATGACCCGCGCGCAGGTGGACGAGATGATGGGGCTGATCCGTCAGGCGCTGGATCTGACGCTGGCCGATCTGAAGCGGCTTGGTCATTGCTGACGCGCTTGAATACAATCGACCGTGGTCTGGAAATTGCTAAGTTTCCACCGCGTACTTCCAACTTTTTTCAACCCAACATTGGAGTGTCGAGGATCATGAAAAAGCAGGTTTTGGTTTTGGCAGTGTCGGCCATGCTGCTGGCCGCATGCGGCAAGAAAGAGGAGCCGGTTGCTGCAGCACCGGAGCCCGCTCCCGCGCCTACAGCCCCGGCTGAGGAAAAGGTCCTCAACATCTACAACTGGCCGGACTACATCCCCGAGGGCATGATCGCCGCCTTCGAGCAGGAGACCGGCATCAAGGTCAACTACGACACCTTCGAGACCAACGAGGCCCTGCACGCCAAGCTGGTGGCAGGCAACTCGGGCTATGACATCGTCGTGCCCGGCACGGTGTTCGCCAAGCCGCAGATCGAAGGCGGCCTGCTGCAGCCCCTGGACAAGGCCAAGATCCCCAACCTGGCCAACCTGGACGGCGAGTTCATGAAGACCATGTCCAAGGCCGACCCGGACAACAAGCACCTGGTGCCGTGGGCCTGGGGCTTCACCACCGTGGGCGTCAACAAGACCAAGGTGGAAAAGGCCCTGGGCAAGACCCCCATGCCTGAAAACGCCTGGGATCTCGTGTTCAAGCCCGAGTACACGAGCAAGCTGAAGTCCTGCGGCATCGCCTACCTGGACTCCCCCACCGAGATCATGCCGGTGGCGCTGCACTACATCGGCAAGGACGCCTACTCCAACGACCCGGCCGACTACAAGGCCGCCAACGAGATGCTGGCCAAGGTGCGCAAGGACATCCGCCTGTTCAGCTCCACCATGATCGACGACATCGCTGGCGGCAAGGCCTGCGTGGCGATCGGCTGGTCCGGTGACATCAACATCGCCGCCGAGCGCGCCAAGGAGAACGGCTCCAAGGACGTGATCGAAGCGCTGCTGCCCAGCACCGGCGCGCTGATCTTCATCGACGCCATGGGCATCACCAAGGACGCCAAGCACCCCGGCAACGCGCACGCCTTTATCGACTTCTACCTGCGTGCCGAGAACGCCGCCGCCATGGCCAACGAGATGAGCTACCCCACCGGGAACAAGGCTGCGCTTGACAAGATCAACCCCGAGATCGCTGGCAACAAGACCATCTTCGTCGAGAGCGATTACATGGGCAAGATGATCCCGCCGAGCAGCTTCACCAACGAAGCGCGCGAAGCCCTGGCTTCTGCCTACAACACCTTCAAGCAGGGCAAGTAAGTCCAGTCCGGCTTGATCACCACCGGGGGCTGTTTGTACGCACCGTATGAACAGCCCCTTTTTGTTACCTGTGCACACTGACAAGGACCGACCATGACTGAGGCGGGCGTGAAAGAGGGTTACCTGGTCACCGAGAAGCTGGTCAAGCGCTTCGACGAGGCGCTGGCCGTGGACGAGGTGTCCCTCTCCATCGGGCGGGGCGAGATTTTTGCCCTGCTGGGCAGTTCCGGTTGTGGCAAGTCCACCTTGCTGCGCATGCTGGCCGGGTTCGAAACGCCGACCTCCGGCCGCATCATGCTCGGCGGCCAGGATGTGGCTGGCCTGCCGCCCTACGAGCGCCCCATCAACATGATGTTCCAGTCCTACGCGCTGTTCCCGCACCTGGACATCTGGGAGAACATTGCCTTCGGCCTCAAGCGCGAAGGCTTGCCCAAGGCCGAGATCCAGCAGCGCGTGGGCGAGATGCTGGACCTGGTGCAGCTGGGCCAGTTTGCCAAGCGCAAGCCGCACCAGCTCTCGGGCGGCCAGCAGCAGCGCGTGGCCCTGGCGCGCAGCCTGGCCAAGAAACCCAAGCTGCTGCTGCTCGACGAGCCCCTGGGCGCGCTCGACAAGAAGTTGCGCGAGCAGACCCAGTTCGAACTGGTCAACATCATCGAGAAGGTGGGTGTGACCTGCGTGATGGTGACGCACGACCAGGAAGAGGCCATGACCATGGCCAGCCGCATTGCCGTCATGAGCAAGGGGCGCGTGCTGCAGGTGGGCTCGCCCGAGGAAGTCTACGAGCACCCCTCCAGCCGGTTCGTGGCAGATTTCATCGGCAACGTCAACCTGTTCGATGGCAAGCTCACCACCGACGAGCCTGACCACTGCGCCGTCACCACCGCCATCGGCGAGATGCACGTGGGCCATGGCGTGAGCGGGGCGCTGAACATGCCGGTGGCGCTGGCCGTGCGCCCGGAGAAGATCGAAATCTCCAAGGAGCGGCCCCGCGACGTGAACTGCAACCTGTTCACCGGCCGTGTGAAGGAAATCGCCTACTTCGGCTCCTACAACACCTACATCGTGGTCGCGGCCGACGGCAAGCGCGTCAAGATCACCGAGGCCAACACCTCCCGCCACGAGCTGTCGGACATCACCTGGGAAGACAACGTCTTCTTCTGGTGGCACGACAAGGCCGGCATCGTGCTGCGCGACTGAATGCCCCCGGCAACCTAGGAGCACAGCATGGCCATCACCAGACTTTCCATGCCCGGCAGGCGCTTCGTGATCGGGGTGCCCTACGCCTGGCTGTTCGTCTTTTTCTTCCTGCCCTTCCTGATCCTGCTGTACATCAGCTTCGTGGACATGGGCAACGACATCCACCCCTTCAAGCCGCTGTGGGACCCGGATACCGGCGTGCTCAAGCTGAAGTACGAGAACTACTGGACCATCTTCCGCCGCGAGGGCGGGGAGCTGTTCCAGACGCTCTACGTCGACGCCTACCTGCGCTCCATCTGGTACGCGCTGTGCACGGCGCTGCTGTGCCTGCTGCTGGGCTATCCGTTCGCGTACTTCATTGCACGCTCGCCCGCCAGCATTCGCCCCGCGCTGCTGCTGATGGTGATGCTGCCGTTCTGGACGTCCTTCCTGCTGCGTGTGTATGCGTGGAAGGGCATCCTGGCCGACCAGGGCGTGCTCAACCGCGCCCTGATGGCGGTGGGGCTGGTGAGCGAGCCGGTGCACATGCTCTACACCAACGTGTCCATGCTGGTGGGCATGACCTACGTGTACCTGCCCTTCATGGTGCTGCCGCTGTACGCCAACCTGGTGAAGATGGATTTCCGTCTGCTGGAGGCCGCCTACGACCTGGGCGCCTCGCCGTTCAAGGCCTTCTGGCTGGTCACGGTGCCGCTGTCCAAGGCGGGCATCATCGCTGGCTTCATGCTGGTGTTCATTCCGTCGCTGGGTGAGTTCGTCATCCCGTCGCTGCTGGGCGGGCCCGAGAACCTGATGATCGGCCGCGTGGTGTGGGACGAGATGTTCACCAGCAACAACTGGCCCCGCGCCACCGCGCTGGCGGTGGTGATGATCGCGCTCATCGTGGTGCCGCTGTCGCTGTACTACCACTACAGCGGCAGACAGGCCGAAGCCCGTTCCTGAAAGCTGACACCATGAAATCTTTCCTGGAAAAGCACTTCGGCAAGTTGTGGATGGCGGTGGTCTTCCTGTTCCTGTACCTGCCGCTGTTCTTCATGATCCTGTTCTCGTTCAACAGCACGCGGCAGGATGCGCGCTTCACCGGCTTCTCGCTGCGCTGGTACGAAGCCCTGATGCGCGACACCAAGATCGTCGAGGGCTTCTGGCTTTCGCTCAAGGTGGCGGCTGTCACCGGGGTGATGTCCGCCGTGCTGGGCACCTTCGCGGCCTTCGTGCTGGTGCGTTACCGCCGCTTCATCGGACGCACGGTGTTCTCTGGCATGGTCAACGCGCCGCTGGTCATGCCCGAGGTGATCATCGGTCTGTCGCTGCTGCTGCTGATGGTGGGGGCGCAGAACGTGTTCGGCTGGCCGCAGCGGGGCATGCTGACCATCATCCTGGGCCACACGCTGCTGGGCATGGCCTACGGCATGGTGGTGGTGCAAAGCCGCCTGCTGGAGATGGACCGCCGCATCGAGGAAGCCGCCATGGACCTGGGTGCCCGCCCGCACCAGGTGTTCTTCCTGGTCACGCTGCCCAACATCTTTCAGGCCATCCTGGCGGCGTTCCTGCTGTCGTTCACGCTGTCGTTCGACGACGTGGTGATCTCGGAATTCCTCTCGGGCCCAGGTGTCAACACGCTGCCGCAGGTCATCTTCGGCTACGCGCGGCGGGGCATCAACCCCACCATCTACGCGGCGGCCACCATCCTCATCGTCACCGTCACGGTGGTCATCGTCAGCTACGCGGTGTGGGTGGCGCGCACCACGCGCAAGCGCGAGCGCGAGATGGCGGCGGCGGCGCGGCAGGAGCTTAAGGCGCTTTAAATGCCGCTTCAACCCGTGTCGTCAGCCCGCGTCGCCAATGGCGGCCCGGGTGCGTTCGGCCTCGCGCAGAAGCCAGTCGCAAAAGGCTTTCACCTCCGGGCGGGGAGGGCTGTTGGGTGCGGGCACCAGCCAGTAGGCAAAGGGTGAATCCAGCCGCGCGCCGGGCAGGGGCTCCACCAGGTCCCCGCTGGCCAGGCTTTCTGCCACCAGCGGCAGGCGGGCCAGCGCCACGCCCTGGCCGGTAAGCGCAGCCTGCACGATCTGGTTGGCGTAGTTGAAGTACAGCCAGCGCTGGGGCGCCAGGCCTTGGCGCGCGTTGCTCGTGCTGGCATCGGTGGGCTGGCCGTACTGGTCCAGCCAGCGTTGCCAGCTCAACCATTCCTGGTGCACGGGGTGCGTGTCGCCTGCATCAATCAAGGTCACATGTTCCAGGTCTTGGGCCGACGCCAGCGGGTGTTCCCGCAGCAGCCAGGGGCTGGCTACGGGGGTGAGCTGCTCGCCAAAGAGCCTCACCGCGCCGGTGGGCGCGGAGGTGGGCACGGTGTAGCGCAGCGCCAGGTCCACGTCAGACGTGGCCAGGTCCAGCGTCGCGTCGCTGGCGTCAATGCGGATGTCGATGTCCGGGTGCTCGCGCTGAAAAGCCTCCAGCCGGGGAATGAGCCACATCGACGCGAATGACGCCCAGGTGGTGATGGCCACCGTGCGTCGGCCTGCGCGCTGGCGTATCTGCCGCACCGCGCCGTCGATGCGCTCCAGCGCAGCGCCGGTGGCGCGCAGCAGCGTCAGCCCTGCACCCGTCAGCTCCACGGCACGTGTGTGACGCAGGAACAGTGGGCTGCCCACGTCCTCCTCCAGTGCCTGGATCTGGCGGCTCACCGCGCTTTGCGTGAGGAACAGCTCTTCGGCAGCGGCGCGAAAGTTCAGGTGCCGGGCCACCGCCTCGAAGGCGCGCAGGTGGCCCACCGGGATGGGGCGGGAGCGGACTGAGCGCGGACCAGTGGACATGCCACAACCTCCAATTGATGCGTATATGGAATCAATAGATTACCGCAGTTTCATTGGACTCAGAGGCAAGAGCGATAGATCATTCCTCTACGTTGTCATCACTGGAGAGCGCCATGTTCAACCCGTCCTTCGATCCGGTCCCGGTCGTTTCCTCGCTGTGGGGCCGCGCGCTGCGCGCGCAGGCATCGCACAAGTCCCGCGTGACGGCGGGGTGTTTTCGCCTGGAGCCAGGCCGCGCCATCACCCTGGCGCCCACGCGCCCCGGCCGCCTGCGCATTGCCCAGGGTAGCGTTTGGGCGACACTGGGTGGCCCGTACGACGGGTCGCTCAACGACCGGGGCGACCTGTTCCTGGCGCCCGGCGAAACGCTGAACGTGCCCGCCGGGGCCCGGCTGGTGATGGAGCCGCTGGTTCTGCGGGGCGAGGGTGGGCCAGTGTGGTTTGACTGGAGCTTTGAGGTGTCTTGAGCGCGCGCCTCACAGGCTGCCGTCATCAAACCGCCCGTAGGCCGGATTTTCCTTGCGCATGTTGCCCGCCGCAGGCAAGTCTGCCGACAGCAGGGCGGGGATGTCCAGCACACCCCGCCCGTATTTGCCGGTGATGTGGCCGGGCCAGCTGCCCGGCTTGGCGGTGTTCATGGCCAGGTACTTGAACGCCTTGGGTATTTGCCAGAGCCCTGCCAGGCCATAGCGTTGCTTCAGCGTGGCCAGACCATGCCAGGCCAGCCAAAGCGCGGCCGCACCCGAGCAGCACGCCGTGGCGTAGGACGTGCCATCCCCGGTGCCCGGCGCCATCCTGGTGGCGGTCTGGCCAGGGGGCAGATTCTCCGCACGCACGCGGCGTATCTTGTCGGCCGGGCCGCACAGGTCAACGTAGATGCCTGTCGCGGCACTTCGCCAAGGTTTCAACCCTGGCCCGACACCCCCCATGGTGACGCAGCGGTTGAAGCGCCCGGGGTAGGGGACCTCTTTCCACACCTGCCCTGCGGCACACACCACAATCAAGCCCGCTTCGTAGGCGTCGTCCAGCGCTGCAGCCAGCGATCTGGAAGGGCGCAATGCGCCCAAGGCGATGTTGACCACATGGCAGTCTGATGCAATCGCTTCGCGGATGGCATCGCGGATGTGGTGCTGCACGTGGTCGGCGATCACCGAATCGGTGACGCGGTAGGGAATGATCTGCACCCCTGGCGCCACCCCATAGAAGGGGCCGCCGGGGGCCTCGGGGTAGAACCCGGCAATCGTCGCGCTGATGCGGGTGCCGTGTCCCGGGAAGCCGGGCAGGAACGGGTCGCGCGGGCCGTCCTGGTCGTGGGCACCGCTCCAGAAGTCCTTCCCCTGGCTGGGGAACACGTACGTGCTGCTGCCGTTGTCCCACCCCAGCGCCGCGTGTTCGGTGTAGCCGGTGTCGATGTGTGCAACGCGCACGTCGGCCCATGGCAGGCGGGTGGTCGCGCCCTTTTGGGTCACGAACATGCTCCAGGCGTCTGAAGCACCCACGCCCCGGTGATCAAGGTGCCAGTCGTAGGAGTCGGCCATGGGGGCAGCCTTTGCTGAAGGGTTTAACGGATGTTGCACCAGGCGCGTCTTGCCCTGGCTCAAATTTCGGAAAGCACCTGATGGGGGGAGAGTTTCTCGGGCTGCATGCATGTCACTCCACCGGCCCCCCGCCCCCAGCCTAAAGTGGCTGGTTCCTGTCTCATCTTTCGGGGTTACCATGGGTCCAATTGCAGCCTTTGCCTGGAGCCCGCCCCATGACAACCCCCACCACCAGCCCCAAGTTCGACGGCCGTGCCGTCATCAACGGCGAGCGTGTGGCCGCGCGCAGCGGCCACACCTTCCACTGCATATCGCCCGTGGACGGCCGCGTGCTCACCGACGTGGCGCGCTGCGACGAGGCCGACATTGACGCCGCCGTGCGCGCGGGACGAGCCGCTTTTGAAGACCGTCGCTGGGCGGGCAAGGCGCCGGCGCAGCGCAAGCGCGTGATGCAGAAGTTTGCCGACCTGCTGCTGGCCCATGCCGACGAGCTGGCCCTGACCGAAACGCTGGACATGGGCAAACCGGTGAAGTACGCCCGCGCGGTGGACGTGAACAGCGCGGCCAACTGCATACGCTGGTACGGCGAGGCGGTGGACAAGGTCTACGACGAGATCGCCCCCACGCCCGACACGGCGCTGGCGCTCATCACCCGCGAGCCGGTGGGCGTGGTCGGCATCATCGTGCCGTGGAACTACCCCATGATCATGGCGGCGTGGAAGATCGCCCCCGCGCTGGCCGTGGGCAACTCGGTGGTGCTCAAGCCGTCTGAAAAGAGCCCGCTCACCGCGCTGCGCCTGGCCGAGCTGGCGCTGGAGGCGGGCATTCCGCCCGGCGTGTTCAACGTGGTGCCCGGCTACGGCCCCGAAGCGGGCAGCCCCCTGGCGCTGCACATGGACGTGGACTGCATTGCCTTCACCGGCAGCACGCGCGTGGGCAAGCAGATCCACGTGATGGCGGGGCAGAGCAACCTCAAGCGCGCGTGGACGGAGCTGGGCGGCAAGTCGCCCAACATCGTCTTTGCCGACTGCCCCGACCTGGACCGTGCGGTCGAGGCCGCCGTGGGCAGCATCTTCTTCAACCAGGGCGAAAGCTGCAACGCGCCGTCGCGCCTGTTCGTGGAAGCGTCCATCAAGGAGGCCTTCCTGGAAAAAGCCCTGGCCAAGGTGCCCGCCTACCAGCCCGCCAACCCGCTGGACAAAAACACCGTGATGGGTGCGCTGGTGGACACCACCCAGCTCAACACGGTGATGCGCTACATCGAATCCGGCAAGGCCGAAGGTGCCAAGCTGCTGGCGGGCGGCGAAGCGGTGGAGCCCGTGGCGGGCGGCTGCTACGTGCAGCCCACCATCTTTGACGGCGTGAACAACACGATGACGATTGCCCGCGAAGAAATCTTCGGCCCGGTGTTGAGCGTGCTGTCTTTCACCGACGCGGCAGACGTGGTGCGCCAGGCCAACCAGAGTGTGTATGGCCTGCAGGCGGCGGTGTGGACGCGCGACATCAACAAGGCCCACGGCGTGGCGCGTGCCCTGCGCGCGGGCACGGTGCACGTGAACCAGTACGACGAAGACGACATCACCGTGCCCTTTGGCGGTTTCAAGCAGAGCGGGGTGGGGCGCGACAAGTCGCTGCACGCCTTTGACAAGTACACCGAAACCAAAACCACCTGGATCCGGATCGACAGCCCGTTATGATGGCCGGATGAGTCCACTCCCGGCCCAGTCCCCCAACACGACCCGTGCGCTTGAGCACCGGGGGTGTGACGGTTGCGTCGGCCGGACACATTGCCCCTTCAGCGTGTTGCCCGCGAAACTGCTGGCCGCCTCACCAGTGGTGGAGCGCGCCTTTCAGAAGGGCGACGTGCTGCAGGTGCAGGGCGAGGTGGAGTCGGTCTTTCGTGTCGTCAAGGTGGGGTCGTTCCTGCTGAAGCGGCGCGGGCCGGACCGTTGCGTGCGCCCCGTGGCCCTGCTGGGCAGCGGTTACATGCTGGGGCTGTTCGCCTTGGCGAGCGGCGGCAACAACGTCACCTGCGTGGCCACTTCAGGCGGGCGTTGGTGCGAGCTGGGGGTGGACACGCTCACCCAGGCCTACCTGGGCCACGCCGAATTCCGCTCCCGCATTGCCGAGGTGTACGGCCGCACCTTTGCCCGTGTGGCCGACTGGTCCCATGTCACGCGCATACGCGGCATCGTGGGCCAGGTGGCCGGGGCCTTGCTGCTGCTGATGCAGACCCAGCGCAGCGAGGTGGTGCAGCTCCCCGGGCAGGCCGAACTGGCCGAGCTGCTGGGCACCCGCCGTGAAACGGTGGCGCGGGTGCTGGGCCAGCTGGAGAGCCAGGGGGCCCTGGTGCGGCGTGACCGTCGCCACTGCGAGTTGCGTGAGCCGGCGCTGCTGGCCCTGGTCGGCGCATAGCAGCTGCCGACCCAGTGTGACGTGCGTCACATTCTCTTGCAGTCATCGCAGTAAAAACCCTAGGTCATCCATCCCCCGGCGAGGCCTTGCGCCCAAAATGGCCCCGGTGTCGTGAGATGTGGGCCGAAGGGGGGTCTGGTCGAACGACGGAAGTTGCCATATCCCGATCAAGCCCACGATGGACCTGTCATGAACAATGACGCAGCAGTCTTCGCGTCCCAGATACCTGCCACGCTGATCGATTCGGCCGAGCGCCTGTTGCAGACGGAGCGCGCCGTTCTGGAGCGCGCGGTCATCGACGCTGCACCGGATGGCATCCTGCTGGTCAACCGAGAGGGCTCGATACTGATGGCCAACGCCGCCATGGAGTCGATCTCTGGCCACGCCAAGGGGCAGCTGGTTGGGCAGTCCATCAGCATGTTGTTGCCGCCGCACATGCGGGCCCGGCACGATCAGATGATGCATGGCTTCTTTGCCCACCCGTCCCGCAGGGCGATGGGGATGGTTGGCAACCTGCACCTGCACCGCCAGGACGGCAGTTCCCTGCCGGTGGACATTGCGCTGGGCCACTGCCACATGGGCGACGAACCCTGCGCGGTGGTCTTCCTGCGCGACATTTCCAGCGTTCGGCGGCTGGAGCAGCAGATGCAGTTCCAGGCCACGCATGACGCGTTGACCGGACTGGCCAACCGCTGGCAGTTCATGCAGCAGCTGATGTACGCAATGGCCCAGTCGGCACGCCGCCAGCGCGGCATGGCGCTGCTGCTGCTCGATCTGGACGACTTCAAGGCCATCAACGACGGGCATGGCCATGCCGCTGGTGACCAGGTGCTGGTGGAGACGGCGCGGCGCATCCGCAGCGTGCTGCGCGCGGGCGATTTCCTGGCCCGTCTGGGGGGCGACGAGTTCACCGTGCTGCTGTCCGAGATCTCTCACCCGAGCGACGTGGACTTGGTGGCGCAGAAACTGCTCGCCGTCCTGGGGCAGCCCATCCGCGTGCACGATTACGAGGTGCAGCCGGGTGCGTCCATCGGCGTGGCGTGCTTCCCCGGTGACGCCAGCGACACGGAAACCCTCATGCGCTACGCCGACATGGCGATGTACCAGGCGAAGGAGGCCGGGCGAAACACCTATGCCGTCTACCGGCCCGAGATGGGCCAGCGGCTGGAAGAGCGCCTGCTGCTGCACGACCGTCTGAAGGTGGCATTGAAGGAGGGGCACCTGCGCCTGCACTACCAGCCCCAGGTGGACGTGCGCAGCGGCAATGTGGTGTCGGTCGAAGCCCTGTTGCGTTGGCACGACCCGGTGCTGGGCGACGTGGGGCCGGACCGCTTCATTCCGGTGGCCGAATCCACGGGCCTGATCCTGGCACTGGGGGAATGGGTGCTGGAGACCGCCTGCCGCCAGCAGGCCGCCTGGGCGGAGCAGGGGCTTCACCTGCAGGTGGCGGTGAACCTGTCGGCAAGGCAGTTCCGCCAGCCCAAATTGAGTGAGCGCCTGGCACAACTGATCGCACAGACCGGGGTGGAGCCGCAGCACATCGAGCTGGAGATCACCGAATCCGAAGCCATGGCCGAGCCCGAGCAGGCCGCCTCAGTCCTCAGCCAGCTGGCCGACCTGGGCGTGCGCCTGGCGCTGGACGATTTCGGTACCGGACATTCTTCACTGTCGTACCTGAAGGTGCTGCCCATCCAGCGCATCAAGATCGACCGTGAGTTCGTGCGCCACGTGCCCCAGCAGGCAAGCGATGCCACGCTGGTGCGCGCGGTCATCGCTCTGGCGCACACCCTGGGCTTGGAGGTGGTGGCCGAGGGCGTGGAGTCTTACGAGCAGCTGGCCTTCCTGAGGGCCTACAACTGCCAGGCCTACCAAGGCTGGCTGACCGCCAAGGCCATGCCCGCCGACGAGCTGGGCGAATGGCTGGAGGCCAGGCGGGCCAAGGCCGGCTGGCGGCTTCAGGCCATCGCCGGATAGTCGGTGTAGCCGCGCTCGCCACCGCCGTAGAAGGTGGTGCGGTCGGGGGCGTTCAGCGTGGCGCCTTCGCGCAGGCGGCGTGTCAGGTCGGGGTTGGCGATCATGGACTTGCCAAAGGCCACCAGGTCCGCGCCTTCACCCAGCACACCGTTGGCCAGTGCGCCGTCGTAGCCGTTGTTCACCATCCAGGCGCCGCGTCCGCCAGCGTCGCGGTAGGCCAGGCGCAGGGCGTTGTAGTCGAAGGGTTGTTCACCTTGCTGGTAGTCGCGCGCGCCGCCGGTCTGCCCCTCGATCACGTGCACGTAGGCCAGGTTCAGCGGGGCCAGCTGGCGTGCCACGTGTTCAAACAGCGGTTGCGGTGCAGGGTCGTAGGCGTCGTTGGCCGGGGTCACGGGCGACAGGCGTATGCCCACCCGCTCACCGCCGATGTCTTCGCACACGGCCTGCATGACTTCCAGCAGCAGCCGGGCGCGGTTTTCGATCGGGCCGCCGTAGGCGTCGTCGCGCTGGTTGGAGCCGCTGCGCAGGAACTGGTCCAGCAGGTAGCCGTTGGCCGCATGGATTTCGATGCCGTCAAAGCCCGCTTCAACCGCGTTGCGCGCCGCCTGGCGGAAGCTTTGCACGATGCCCGGCAGTTCGTCCAGACGCAGAGCGCGAGGTTCGGACGTGTCCACGAAACTGCCCACGCGCTGGCCGTTCTCTTCGCGGATCAGGTAGGTCTTGGCGTTGGCGCGAATGGCCGATGGCGCCACGGGCGGCTGGCCGCCCGGCTGCAGGTCCACGTGGGAAATGCGGCCCACATGCCACAGTTGCACCACGATGTGCCCGCCCTCGCGGTGCACGGCCTCTGTCACGGTCTGCCAGGCCTGCACCTGTTGCGGTGTGTGGATGCCGGGCGTGTCGGCATAGCCGTGGCCCTCGGGGCAGATGGGCGTGGCTTCGGTGATGATGAGGCCCGCGCCCTGGTCCCGGCGGGCACGCTGGGCGTAGTACGTGGCCATCAGTGGTGTCGGTACCTGGCCAGGGGCGCGGTTGCGGGTCAGGGGCGCCATCACCACGCGGTTCGGCAGGGTCCAGGCGCCCACCTGGATGGGGTCGAAAAGGGTAGGGGTTTGCATGCGTACGATCATAGGCACGCCATGGATGGCTGTGCTGTCATGGGGGCGTCAAGGGTGTGGTATGCGTGCGCCTCCTGCATAATCGGTCGCCTTGCCCATGACTTCCGTCAACACACCACCCACGCGTCCGCTCAGCTGGACCAAGTCTGCCCGCCGGCCCTTGCGCAGCTGGCGCAAGTCGTTGGCTATCTGGGTGTTTTCACGTTTTGTGGGGGTGGCGGTGCCCTGGGCCGCGGTGCGCCAGGCCGACGGCGCCAGGCTGCTGGCCTACGAGCACCAGCGGCTGCTGGCGCTGGCCGCGGCTGGCGAAAAGGTGCCCCCGGTGCTGGCTTTTGACGGCACGGCCCTGGTGACGGGGGACATCGGCCCCACGCTGGACGAGTGTCTGGCCACCTTGACGCCGGAGGCCCGGCTGCGGTTGCTGGCTGCTGCCAGCGCCGACCTGGCGGCGTTCCACGCACGCGGCCAGTGGCATGGCGGCGCCCAGGCCCGCAACATGACGTGGGACGGCGAGCACTTTGCCCGGCTGGATTTTGAGGAGCAGCTTTGCCCGGCCTTGCCGCTGGCCACAGTGCAGGGCTACGACATGCTGCAGCTGGTGTTTTCGCTGGCGCGCACCCTGGCCGATCTGGGGCCGCAGGCCGTGCACACCGTCCTGCAGGCTTATGCCAAGGCTGGTCCGCCCATCGATCTGAGGGCCTTCCTGCGGCCCTTGTTGCCCCGCTTGGCGCGGGTGTCGCGCTGGGCCGCCTGGTCACGCCGCCTGGACGGCTCGCGCGAGGTCAAGCGCCTGCGCACCGTGCTGGCGGGCATGCAGGCGTTTGTGGACGAATCGCTCCCGGCCTGAGGGCGGTCCGCCAAGTGGCTCACTGCCTGGTCTTGCAGGTGTTCCAGCCAAAGATGGCATAGGGCGGACACCAGCCAACCAGCCCGGTGAGCAGCGGCACCACGCCAATGTAGCCCCACAGGCCCACGGTGCCCGTGGCTGCCAGGGCAATGAGGACGATACCGGCGACGATGCGCAGGATGCGGTCGATGCCGCCGACGTTCTTGGTCATGGTCTTCTCCTTGAGGAAACGTTGAAGCGTTGAACCTGGATTGGACCGTTTCCCTGCGGGTTCTTCTGTGACCGAGGTCACACAGCCGGTGTGACCAGGGTTTCCTGCTGGCCGGGGTGGCCGGTGGCCAGCGCTCGCAGGGCCGCGCTGTCGCGGATGGTGATGCATTCGCGAGAGAGTTCAACCATGCCTTCGCGCTCGAAGCGGCGCAGCAGGCGCGTCACGATCTCGCGCACGGTGCCGAGCTCGTCGGCCAGCGCCTGGTGCGTGGTGTGCACCTGGGGGCCGTGTCCCAGCAGGGCACCGGCCAGGCGGCTGTCCAGGCGCTGAAAGGCCACGGACTCGATCAGCGCCGTCAGGTCGGCCATGCGCGCGGCGAACAGTCCGAGCACGAAGTCGCGGAAGGGCTCGTGGGCCATGGCCTGGCGGAACAGCGGCGGTGGCAGCAGCACCAGTTCGGTGGACGATGTCGTCACCCCACGCGCCGACAGAGCCTGTCCGGCAAACAGGCTGGCGGACGACACCAGGCACATCTCCCCGGCCTGCACGCGGTACAGCTCCAGTTCCCGCCCGCCCGGGCTGCCGCGCGAAACGCGTACCTCGCCCGCCAGCACCATGGGAAAGCCCTGGCAGGCGTCGTTCTCGCGGAACAGCGGTGTGCCGGCAGGCACACCGTGACAGGGCAGCGCGGCAACCTGGTCTTCCAGGCCAGCCAGGGCAGGGTAGGCGGCGAGCAGCCGTTCCGGGTGGGGAGCTTGCATATCTTTCATTGTAGGCAGGGAACCTGTGGCCCTCCGGGGCGTCATATGTCGTGACTTTTGACGTTTAGGGGGCATTGAATTCAAAAAATTAGAACGTTGAGTTCAAGCCACCCGGGAGTCGTGCCCGGCGCAGCTCCCTAAACTTTCGCCCATGTCCTCCTCTCCATCCTCTACCGGCAAGTACCACCCGGTCGCCGTGCTGATGCACTGGTTGCTGGGCCTGGTCCTGATCGGGCTGTTCGCCGTTGGCCTGTACATGGTTGACCTGCCGTTCTCGCCGCAGCGCCTCAAGCTCTACAACTGGCACAAGTGGGCCGGTGTGGTGGTGCTGACGCTATCGCTGCTGCGCCTGCTGTGGCGCCTTGCCAAGCGCCCGCCTGCCTTGCCTGACGCGGTGCTGCGCACCATGCCCGCCTGGCAGCGCACTGCGCACCATGCCACTCATGCTGGCCTGTACCTGCTGTTCTTTGCCGTGCCCCTGCTGGGCTGGGCCTACAGCTCGGCGGCGGGTTTTCCCATTGTCCTCTTCGGCGTGCTGCCCCTGCCTGATTTTGTGCCTGTGAGTCCGGAACTGGCCGAGCTCATCAAGCCCTGGCACGGCTGGGCCGCCTACGCCATGGCAGCCCTGGTGGTGTTGCACGTGGCGGGCGCCCTCAAGCACGCCATTGTCGACCGCGACGGACTGCTTTCCCGCATGTCGCTGGGCCGCGCCTGACACCCCGTTTTCTGATTTAACAAGGAATGTTTCACATGAAACCATCGCATTGGCTGGCCGGTGCCAGCCTCCTGGCCGCCGTGGCCGCGCCTGCGTGGGCGCAGCAACAACTGGTGCCCGCGCAGAGCGAAATCGTCTTCGTCAGCCGCCAGATGGGCGTGCCCGTGGAAGGGCGCTTCCGCAAGTTTGAGGCGCAAGTCGCGTTCGACCCTGCCAAGCCCGCATCCAGCAAGATTGCCTTCACCGTGGACGTGGCCAGCGCCACCCTGGGCGTGCGCGAGACCGACGCCGAGCTGCCCAAGCCCGTGTGGTTCAACACTGCACGCTTCCCGCAGGCCACCTTCCAGTCCAGCAGTGTCAAGGCGCTGGGGCAGGGCAAGTTCGAGGTGGCGGGCAAGCTCACCATCAAGGGTGCCAGCAGCGACGTGGTCGTGCCCGTCACGCTGGCCCAGCCGTCAGGTCCGTCTGGCGTCACCACCGCCACGGGCAGCTTTCCCATCAAACGCCTGACCTTCAAGATCGGCGAAAACGAGTGGTCGGACACCTCCATGGTGGCTGACGACGTGCAGGTCCGCTTCAAGATCGCCCTCAACGGCGTCGGCAAGCTCTGATTTTTCCTTTCCCCTCAACCTTCAACTCACGGAGTTTCATCCATGCGCAAGACCCTGGCCGCCATCGCCGCCGCAACCCTGTCCCTCGGTGCCGCCCACGCTGCCGACTACGCCGTCGATCCGACCCACACCTTCGTGACCTTCGAGATCGGCCACTTCGGCACGTCCACCAACCGTGGCCGCTTCGACAAGAAGGAAGGCACCATCCAGTTCGACCGCGCGGCCAAGACCGGCAAGGTGGACATCACCATCGACATCGCTTCCATCAACACCGGCACGGCGGCTTTCGACAAGCACCTGCAGAGCGCTGACCTGTTCGATGCTGCCAAGCACCCCAAGGCTCGCTTCGTGTCCGACAAGCTGGTGTTCAACGGCGACAAGGTGGCCGAGGTGCAGGGCCAGCTGACGCTGCTGGGCAAGACCCAGCCCGTGACGCTGAAGGCCAGCCAGTTCAACTGCTACGACAACCCCATGCTCAAGCGCGAAGTGTGTGGGGGCGACTTCGAAACCACCATCGACCGCACCGCTTTCGGCATGAACTACGGCGTGGACTGGGGCTTCCCGAAGAACGTGCGCCTGGTGATCCAGGCCGAAGCCGTCAAGCAGTGATGGCCATGGGTTGAACGAGGTATGCTCGCCGTCACCATGACGCTGAGCTACCTCGATTTCGACCGCAGTGAAGACACGCTGGGCACCGTCACCTTCGATGCGATGGCCAGCGTGCGGTCTGATGCCCAAGCCGCCGTGCGCGCAGAGATCGATGCGGTGTTGGCTTGGGCGCAGGCTGCCTTCCCCGGCATGCAGGGCCCGGTGGAAGAAGGCGCGGTCTGGGACTTTGACCGCAGCGAGCAGGACGACGACGGGCGCGTGCTGCTGACCCTCACACTTTCAGGCAATGCCGGTTTTGCCGAAGCCTTTGAGCGGCGCTTTGGGCTGGGGTGAATATCAAGCCCCCGGGGAGGTGTCCCGCTCCAGCCGCCTGAGGTAATGCAGGGCGTGCCCCCGCGTTGGCCCGCACATCTCGAACGACGGCTGCAGGCCAGAGCACACCGCAGGGCGTTCGGGTAACCCGAAAAGCTGGCAGCGCAGGTCGGTGTCCAGGTGCGGGCAGGGTACACCCGCTGGCTTTCCCTGGGGCAGGCCGGGCAGCGGGCTGCTGATCGACGGCTCGATGCAGCAGGCAGCGCAGCCGCTGCGGCAGCTCCAGCGGTGAATGCCTTGGTCGGGAAAGGGGGCGGACATGGCAGGCATTGTCACGCAAAACAGGCCATTCAAGTAAAATCAAGGGTTTACCGGCGCCCGTTGCGCTGGTTTCTTGTTTTGGGCCCCCGCGCGCCGGCCCCACGGATACCCCCTGCCATGTTGTACCCCCAGGAATTTGATGTGATCGTCGTTGGCGGCGGCCACGCCGGGACGGAGGCCGCCCTGGCCGCTGCCCGCATGGGTTGCCAGACCCTGCTGCTCAGCCACAACATCGAGACGTTGGGGCAGATGAGCTGCAACCCATCCATCGGTGGCATCGGCAAGGGCCACCTGGTCAAAGAGGTGGACGCGCTGGGCGGTGCCATGGGCATTGCCACGGACGAAGGCGGCATCCAGTTCCGCATCCTTAACAGTTCCAAGGGCCCAGCGGTGCGCGCCACCCGCGCCCAGGCCGACCGCATCCTGTACAAGGCCGCCATCCGCCGCCGTCTGGAGAACCAGCCCAACCTGACGCTGTTCCAGCAGGCCGTGGACGACCTGATGGTGGAAGGCGACAAGGTGGTGGGCACTGTCACCCAGGTGGGCATCCGCTTCCGGGGCCGTGCCGTGGTGCTCACGGCAGGCACCTTCCTGGATGGCAAGATCCACGTCGGGTTGAACAACTATTCCGGTGGCCGCGCGGGCGACCCGCCAGCGGTGAGTCTGTCGGCCCGGTTGAAGGAGCTGAAGCTGCCGCAGGGCCGCCTGAAGACGGGCACCCCGCCGCGCCTGGACGGCCGCACCATCGACTTTTCCAAGTGCACCGAACAGCCGGGTGACGGCATGCCCGGTTCCGATACGGCCGACCGCCCAGTGCCGGTGTTCAGCTTCATGGGCCGCGCCGACATGCATCCGCGCCAGTTGCCCTGCTGGATCACCCACACCAACGAGCGCACGCACGAAATCATCCGCTCCGGCTTTGACCGCAGCCCCATGTTCACGGGCAAGATCGAAGGGGTGGGGCCGCGCTACTGCCCCAGCGTGGAAGACAAGATCAACCGCTTTGCCGACAAGGACAGCCACCAGATCTTCCTGGAGCCCGAAGGTCTGACCACCAACGAGTTCTACCCCAACGGTATTTCCACCAGCCTGCCGTTCGACATCCAGTACGCCCTGGTGCGCAGCATTCCCGGGCTGGAGAACGCGCACATCCTGCGCCCGGGTTACGCCATCGAGTATGACTACTTCGACCCGCGCGAACTGAAGAGCAGCTTCGAGACCAAGGCCATCCACGGCCTGTTCTTTGCCGGGCAGATCAACGGCACCACCGGCTACGAAGAGGCTGCGGCGCAGGGCCTGTTCGCGGGCGTCAACGCCGCTCTGCAGGTGCGGGGTGAAGGGCCGTGGTGCCCGCAGCGCGACGAAGCCTACTTGGGCGTGTTGGTGGATGACCTGATCACCAAGGGTGTGACCGAACCCTACCGCATGTTCACCAGCAGGGCCGAGTTCCGTCTGCAACTGCGCGAAGACAATGCCGACATGCGCCTGACCGAAGCTGGCCGCCGCATGGGCCTGGTCGACGACGAGCGTTGGGATGCCTTCAACCGCAAGCGCGATGCTGTTTCACGTGAAACAGAGCGCCTGAAGTCCACCTGGGTGAATCCACGCATCCTCTCTGCCGCCGAGGCGGAGCGCGTCCTGGGCAAGGCCATTGAGCGGGAGTACAACCTGTTCGACCTGCTGCGCCGCCCCGGTGTGGCCTATGCGGATTTGATGTCCATGGAAGGCGGGCGTTTCCAGCCCGTGGTGAAAGAGGGCGCCAAGAACGCCGCAGTGTCTGTTTCACGTGAAACGCTTGGTGACCTGTACGAGCCGGTGCTGGAGCAAGTGGAGATTGCCGCCAAGTACGCGGGCTACATCGACCGCCAGCGCGACGAGGTGGAGCGCGCCGCCTATTACGAAAACCTGAAGCTGCCTGCCGACCTGGATTACATGCAGGTGGCGGCGCTGAGCATTGAAGCACGACAGAAGCTGAACAAGCATCGCCCCGAGACGCTGGGCCAGGCATCCCGCATCTCGGGCATCACGCCTGCAACCATCTCGTTGTTGCTGATTCACCTGAAGCGCGGCAAGTTCAAAGGCTTCAACGGCCCTGCCGATGCCGACGAGGCGGTGGCGGCATGACGCACCCACTGGAAGCCGGGCTGCGCGCTGGCGTGGCCAGCCTTGGGCTGGAACTGACGGAAGCCCAGCTCCAGACGCTGCTGGCCTACCAGGACTGGGTAGCCAAGTGGAACCGCGTCTATAACCTCACGGCCCTGCGTGATCCGCAGGAGATGCTGACCCACCACCTGCTGGACAGTCTGGCAGTGGTGCAGTCGTTGCGGCGGCATCTGGCGCAACACCTGGCTCAAAGGGATGCCCAGCCGCGCTTGCTGGATGTGGGTTCCGGTGCCGGTTTGCCTGGCGTGGTGCTTGCCATCACTTGCCCTGAACTGGACGTGAGCTGTGTGGACACGGTGGCCAAGAAGGCGCTGTTCATTCAACAGGTGGCTGCGGCCCTGCGCTTGCCCAACCTGCATGGGGTGCATGCCCGGGTGGAGTCCTTGACGCAACCTTTTGACGTGGTGACGTCGCGGGCGTTTGCGTCGCTGGTGGACTTTACGCAGTGGTCGGCCGGGGCGCTGGCAGAGCAGGGTGTTTGGATGGCCATGAAGGGCAAGGTGCCGCAGGACGAGATGGCTGCTTTGCCTGCCGGGGTGGAAGTGTTTCACGTGGAACCGTTGACCGTACCGGGGCTGGATGCGGAGCGGTGCATTGTGTGGATGCGGCGGCCGGCTCGGGCTGCTTGACCGCTTATTGCATGTACCTCGCTTGCTGCGGCAGGCCTGGCCCTGCGGGGGCTCATACTGTGACGGTCGGCGCCTTTGGCGCCGACTCCGCTGCGCCCACCTGCCTGGGGCCGGTGCGGCGGAACTCGCTGCGCGCTTGCAGCGCTCCGCTCAAACAGCCGCCGCAAGTCAGTTACGAAGCGCGCTAAAGCGCGCCCGGCCCCAGACAGGTGGCCACAGCCGCCACAGAAATCGCCCCCACAGGGCCAGGCCTGCCGCAGCTACCAAGAACGTTGGAACGCAACCGTTGGTGTGCCAGCAGTGCTTCTGTCAAGGCGTGTGTGCCCAGGGGCTGGCGCGCCTTGCGAGGTGCCGAGAAGCGCAGAGGCCGTGGCCAGCGCGCGTGAGCGCGCTTCGTCATCTAGCTTGCGGCGGCTGTTTGAGCGCAGTGAGCAAAGCGAACGAAGCGAGTTCCGCCGCGTGGCCACGGCATCGAGCATCGCAGGGAAGCCGGTGCTGCGCACCGGCCGCCTCGTTGAAGCGCCAGCCCCTGGGCGCACACGCCTTGAGCCGTCAACAACTCGCGGCAAACACCCCCAAGCCACGCAAGCGCATACCGCAGCGCAAACCTCACCGCCAACACCCGAACGAAAGCACGTAAACTCAGACCCTGCGCTGTCGCCCCGCCGCACGAGGGAGGGTGACGTTCCCCACGAGAGAAAGAACCCCCATCATGTTCGGTGTGGCCGACTACGGCGCCTTCGTCGCCGCCATCATCCTTTTCCTCGCCATCCCTGGCCCGGGTAACCTGGCCCTCGTCACGTCCACCAGCAAGGGCAGGGTGGCCGGTGGCCTGGCCGCCACCATGGGCGTCATCGCTGGTGATCAGGTGCTCATGTGGATGGCCGTGGCTGGCGTGGCCACCATGCTCGCCGCCTACCCCGCTGCCTTCCACGCCGTGCAATGGCTGGGCGCCGCTTACCTGGCCTGGCTGGGCTTCAAGTTGCTCACCGCCAAGCCCGGTGACGCCCCCGTGCTGCAGATCAAGCCGCGCCAATATTTTCGCCAGGCCTTCACCATCACCCTGCTCAACCCCAAGGCCATCGTCTTCTACATGGCCTTCTTCCCGCTGTTCGTGGACCCGGCCCGCCACCAGGGCCTGCTCACCTTCGGTGTGATGGCCGCCACCATCGCCGCGCTCACCTTCCTGTACGGGCTGATTGTTGTGCTGCTCACGCATCACCTGGCCGAACGCCTGCGTGCCAACCCGCGCGTTACCGGCTGGCTCAACAAGCTCGCGGGTATCTTCCTCATCGGCTTTGGCGTCAAGCTGGCCTTGTCCAAATAACCACAACCTTCTGCGCACATGGCCAAGATCTTCTGCATCGCCAACCAGAAAGGCGGCGTCGGCAAAACCACCACCACGGTCAACCTGGCGGCCGGGCTGGCCAAGGTGGGCCAGCGCGTGCTGATGATCGACCTTGACCCCCAGGGCAACGCCACCATGGGCTCGGGCATCAACAAGCGCGATCTCAAGCTCAGCGTGTACGACGTGCTGCTTGGGTCGGCCAGCGTGGCCGAGGCGGCGGTACGGTCCGAGAGCTGCGGTTACCACGTGCTGGGTGCCAACCGCGAGCTGGCCGGTGCCGAGGTGGAACTGGTGGAGTTGGAGCAGCGCGAAAAGCGCCTGAAGCAGGGCCTGGCCGACGTGGACGCCGACTACGACTTCGTCCTCATCGACTGTCCGCCCTCCCTGTCCATGCTCACCCTCAACGGCTTGTGCGCGGCCAACGGCGTGATCGTGCCCATGCAGTGCGAGTACTTTGCGCTGGAAGGGCTGGCCGATCTGGTCAACACCATCAAGCAGGTGCATGCCAACCTGAACCGCGACCTCAAGGTGATTGGCCTATTGCGCGTGATGTTTGACCCCCGCATCACCCTGCAGCAGCAGGTGAGCGACCAGTTGAAAGAGCGCTTCGGCGACAAGGTGTTCGACACCGTGATCCCGCGCAACGTGCGGCTGGCCGAGGCACCCAGTTACGGCCTGCCCGGCGTGGTGTTCGACCCGGCCGCGCGTGGCAGCAAGGCCTTCGTGGACTTTGCCAAGGAAATGGTCGAACGCATCCAGCGCTTGTGAGTCGGCCATGAAAGCACAGGTATTGACACTGCCCGGCTGGCAAAGCAGCGGGCCCGAACATTGGCAAAGCCGCTGGGAAGCCCTGCACGGCTTCCAGCGGGTGGAGCAGCACGACTGGATGACCCCCCGCCGGGGCGACTGGCTGGCGCGGCTGGAAGAGGTGGTGGTGGACAGCCCCGCGCCGGTGGTGCTGGTGGCGCACAGCCTGGGCTGCATCCTCACCGCCGCGTGGGCGAGTTTTTCGCGCCACACCCACCGCGTGCGCGGTGCCCTGCTGGTGGCGCCCGGCGACGTGGAGCACCCCGACCTGGCGCCCATGCTGCCGGGCTGGGCGCCCATCGTACGCCAACCGCTACCGTTCCCCAGCACCTTGCTGGGCAGCCGCAACGACCCCTATTGCCGCTTCGAGCGGGCCGAAGGCTTGGCCCGCGACTGGGGCAGCCATTTCATCGACATGGGTGAGCGCGGGCATATCAACGCTGAATCCGGCCTGGGCGACTGGCCCGAAGGGCTGGCGTTGATCCAGCCTTGGCTGGATATTCATACAGACTGAAGCCGCTCACCAAGGACACACAGGAAACCCCACACATGGTCACCAAAAAACCCAAAGGACTCGGTCGCGGCCTGGAAGCGCTGCTGGGCCCCCGCCTGGACGACGCCACCAGCCTGGACAGCCTGACGGCGGACGTGCCGTCCACCCTGGCGCTGACCGACCTGGTGCCCGGCACCTACCAGCCGCGCACGCGCATGGACGAGGGCGCGCTGTACGAGCTGGCCGAAAGCATCAAGGCCCAGGGCATCATGCAGCCCATTCTGGTGCGGCGCCTGGACGACGCCGAGGGCGAGCGCCGCCTGGCGGCCTTGCAAGCCCAGCAGGGGCTGCCGACCACGCCGCGTGGCGCGCGTCCGGTGTACGAGATCATTGCCGGGGAGCGGCGCTTCCGCGCGTCCCGCCTGGCGGGGCTGGAAAGCGTGCCCGTGCTGGTGCGCGACGTGCCCAACGAGTCCGCCGCCGCCATGGCGCTGATCGAAAACATCCAGCGCGAAGACCTGAACCCTCTGGAAGAAGCTCAGGGTTTGCAACGCCTGGTGCGTGAGTTTGGACTCACTCACGAACAGGCAGCACAGGCCGTGGGGCGTTCGCGCAGCGCCGCCAGCAACCTGCTGCGCCTGCTCAACCTGGCCGAGCCGGTGCAGACCATGCTGATGGCTGGCGACATCGACATGGGCCATGCGCGTGCCCTGCTGTCGCTGGACAAGGCGGCGCAGATCACCGCAGCCAACCAGATCAGCGCCAAGGCCATGTCGGTGCGCGAGGCCGAGAACCTGGTGAAGAAGCTGGGTGCGGAGTTTGCGCTCACTCCGCAAAAGCCGAAGAAGGAAAAGTCGCGCGACATCCGCCGGGTGGAGGAAGAGCTGTCCGACCTGCTGACTGCTGAGGTGGAAGTGCGCGTGAAAAAGCGCGTCAAGCGCCACGGCCGTGTCGAGGACATGGGCGAGCTGGCCATCCAGTTCGGTTCGCTGGACGAACTCAACGGCCTGATCGAACGGCTGCGCAGTCTGGCCGGCTGACCCCGTTCATCCACCGTCCATGCCCGGGTACATTCAGCGCGTGACCTGGCCGCTGCCCGCCTTGCTGGTGTGGCTGGCTGCCTGGGGCTGGTTCACGCTGATGCAGCGCCTGGGGCTGGCACCTGCGCTGGCCGGTACGTTGGCCACGGCGCTGGGTGTGCTGGGCAGCCTGTGGGGCGGCACGCCCTCGCGGCGCCTCATCATTGCCCTGGGTTTCCCACTATCGTGGGTGTTCGACGCGGGCCTGGGCGCGGTGCCCGCCTGGGTGTGGCTGCTGCCGGCCGCGTTGTTCCTGGTGCTGTACCCGCCCAGGGCGTGGCGGGACGCGCCGATCTTCCCCACCCCGGAGGACGCCTTCGACGGCCTGCGCGAGGTGGTGCCCCTGCCACCGGCGGCGCTGGTGCTGGACGCCGGCTGTGGCCTGGGCCATGGCCTGCAGGCGCTGGAGCGTGCCTTCCCTGATGCGCGCCTGGCCGGCATTGAGCGCAGCTGGCCGCTGCGGCTGGCCTGTGGTTGGCGTTGCCCCACGGCGCGCGTGCGCCAGGGCGACTTCTGGCAGGAAAACTGGGCGGCTTACGAACTGGTCTACCTGTTCCAGCGGCCCGAGACCATGCCCCGTGCCGCCGACAAGGCCGCCGCAGAGATGCGTCCCGGCACCTGGCTGGCCAGTCTGGAGTTTCCGGTGCCGCACTGGCAGCCCACCCACCGCTGGGACTGCCCCGACGGCCGCCCGCTCTGGCTCTACCAGATGCCCGCTGACGCTCAGATCTGATCCGGGGCTGCTGCTGGGGCCGGTGCCTGCGGTTCGGCCACACCCGTGACGCGTTCGATCACACTGCCAGCCGGTTCCGGCCTGCCAAAGAGGTAGCCCTGCATCAGCACCCCTGGGTGCCGGTTGAAGAAGGCAGCCTGTTCCGGCTCCTCCACGCCCTCTGCCACCACACGCAGCTGCAGGTGGCGGGCGACCGAAAGAATGGCCTCCACCAGCGCGGCATCGCTCGGGTCCTGCGGGGCGTCCTGCACGAAGCTGCGGTCGATCTTCAGTTCGTGGATCGGCAGGTCCTTCAGGTATGACAGCGACGAGTAGCCCGTGCCGAAGTCGTCGATCGAGAAGCGCACGCCGTGCTGGTTCAGCGCCTTCATGCGCTCGATCACGTCGTCAATTTCCTCCATCACCACGCCTTCGGTGATTTCCAGAATCAGGTCCTCGGGTTGGGCGCCGGTACTGGCCAGCAGGGCCAGCAGCTCGCTCACGAAGTTGCCTTGGTGGAACTGGTGGGGGCTGATGTTCACGGCAATCGGCAGGCGGCGCCCCTCGCGGTGCAGCAGGCCAAGCCACTGGCACACCTCGCGCAGCACCCACTGGCCCAGCTGGTCGATGAGGCCGCTTTCTTCTGCCACGGGAATGAAGAGGGCGGGCGCCACCAAGCCTCTTTCGGGGTGTTGCCAGCGCACCAGGGCCTCCGCGCTCACGACCTTGCCCTGGGCGTCCACCTGCGGCTGCAGGAACAGGCGCAGTTCCCCGGCCGCCATGCCGCGCCGCAGGTCCTGTTCGATGGCGAAGCGCTGGCCCACGGCCTGGCCCATGGTCGCGTCGAAGAACGCCGTCTGGCCGCCGCCTCCGTGCTTGGCGCGGTTGAGCGCCGTGTCTGCCCGGCGCAGCACTTCGCTGGGGGTGTCGCTGTAATGGTGGGGCAGCAGCGTGATGCCCACGCTCACCGTGACGTTGACATTGTTGCCGTCGGGCAGTGTGAAAGGCTGGTGCAGGGATTCGTGCAGCACCTCGGCCAGGCGCAGCGCATCGGCTGCGAAGGCGCTTTCATCGGTTTCGGTGCTCCGCATCAGCAGGGCAAATTCGTCACCGCCCAGGTGGGCCAGCATGTTCCCGGGGGGCACCAGCCCCGACAGGCGCTGAGACATGCGCTGCAGCAGCCTGTCACCCGCAGCGTGGCCCAGCGCGTCGTTGAGGGTCTTGAAACGGTCGATGTTGATGAGCAGCAGGGCGCTGAGCTTGTGGCCGCGCTTGTCTGCGCCGAGCGCGTCGGCCAGCTCGTTGAGCAGGTGGCGCCGGTTGGGCAGGCCGGTGAGCAGGTCGAACCACGACAACTGGTGTGCCATGTCTTCGGCGTGCCGCTGGGCGGTGATGTCCAGCTGCACGGCCAGGTAGTGCGTCACCTTGCCTGCGGCGTTGCGAACCGGGGCAACGGTGATGTTCTGCACGTATTCGTGCCCGTTCCGGTGCCGGTTGATCAATTCCCCGGTCCAGGTCTGCCCGGCCTGCAGGCTGTGCCACATGGTCTTGTAGACCTCCGGCGGCGTCTTGCCCGACTGCAACAGCCGCGGGTTCTGACCGATCACTTCGTCCCGGCTGTAGCCGGTGATGCGCTCGAACGCCGGGTTGACGTATTCGATGCGGTTGTCCAGGCTGGTGATGACGACACCTGCGGGGCTCTGTTCCGTGGCCTGCGACAGCTGGGTGATCTTCGCTTCAGCCTCCTTGCGGGCCGTGATGTCGCGTGTCACACCCTGAAGCTGCAGCGTCTCGCCCCGCGCGTTGGTGATGAAGGTCGAAACGACTTCCGTGAAAACTGTGTGCCCGTCCCGGTGCAGCTGCTCGATCTCGGTGGTCTGGGTGCGTGCCGATTCGTCGCCAGCCTTCAGCGCGGCCAGGCGTTCGGTGATCAGCCGGTGGGCCAGGGCGGCCGACTCGGGTGTCAGCATGTCGTCGATGCTTTGCTGCAGCGCTTCGGCAACCGTGTACCCCCTTTGTTTCTGGATCGATGGGCTGAAGTAGACGAAGCGCATGGTCGGCAGGTCCAGCAGCCACACGACGTCGGTGCCGTTTTCTGCGAGCAGGCGGTAGCGGGTTTCGCTTTCGGCAAGCCGCTCCCGTGTGCTTTCAAGCAGCTCAATGTGGCGCGACGAGCGCCGCAGCTCCAGGCGCTGCACGTACAGGTACACCCCCACACCCATGGCAAAGAATGCCAGCAGGCCGATCAGCGCAATGCGTAGGCCTGCGGTCACGGCATCGCTCATCAGCTCGTCGCGGTCCTGCTTGACGAGCACCCACCAGTCGGTCATGCCCACGCGCTGGGCCACGGCCAAGGTTCGCCGGCCAGCGTAGTCCGTCCCTTCGATCAACTGGCCGGGATTCGCGGCCCCGCGGACAGCCCTGGCGGAAGGCAAGTCGCTGTTGAGGGGGAAGCGCTGGCGCAGGACGGCGTCGGGCGCGTGGCGCATGGGGCTCAGGGCGATCAGTTCGTCACCCTCCTGCCGGAACAGAATGGACTCGGCGCTCTGGTGCGGTACGGGCCAGCTTTGCAGGGCAGGGTGGAAATGAATGGGCGGGTCTACGTGCAGTACCACCACCGCAGGGTGGTCGCCGTCCAGGGCGAAGGGGGCCAGGAAGGCCAGGCGCACGGTGCCGCTGGCGTCCAGCCAGGGGCCCACCCGCTGGGGCAGTCCGGACTCCAGCGCAGCGTTCACGCCTTCTCGCAGCTGGCTGTCCAGGGCGGTGTCGGGTTTGGCGGGGTACCACACCTCGTGGCCGTCCAGGTCGACAACCGCCGCGCGGCTGAAGTGAACGCTGGAGACGAACAGGCGCAGCCGCTGCTGCAGGTCGAACAGGTGGCTGGTGGCCCCGGTGTCGTGCCAGTGCAGCCAGTGCTCAAGCAGATCGGGGCTGTTCTGCACCAGCAGGGTGTTGCCCATGCGTTCCTGGTGCCAGTCCCACAGCTGCTGGGCCTTGGCGTCGGCCACGGCCCGCAACTGGGCGCCTGCCGTCTCGCGTTCCGCGTCGAACCGGCCCGCAATGCTCAGCCAAGCCACCCCAAATACCGTCACGCCCAGCAGCACAACGGCGGGCCAGGGCGCAATCCGCTGCTTTTCCGGATGGCTGGACGGCTCGTAGAGTTCAGAAAGGTCCTGCCCTTTCGGTAGCAGCAACAGGTAGAGCAGGATGGACGTGACCGCCACGAACAGCCAGCCCTTGACGGTGCTGACCACCATGCGCTGGCCGGGCTCCTGGATCAGCCCTTCGACGACCTTGTCAGACAGCAGAATCCACAACGCCGAGAAGCAGGCGTAGAGCAGGACGACGGACAGTGCCTGCAGCCCTCGCTCCTTGCGGAACGTCGGCTCGCGTGTGTCGGGTCGTCGCATGTAGTGCTGGCGTGGCGGCAGGGAGTCAGCCGACGAAGATCTTGCCGGGGTTCATGATGTTGTCGGGGTCCAGTGCCTGTTTGATGGTGCGCATCATGGCAATGGTGCCGTCACCCGCCTCGGTGCGCAAGAAGCCCATCTTGTGCAGGCCCACGCCGTGCTCACCGGTGCAGGTGCCTTCCAGCGCCAGGGCGCGGCTCACCAGCTTGTGGTTCAGTTCCTCGGCCACGCGGCGCTCGTCCTCGCTGTCGGGGTCGATCAGGTAGCCGAAGTGGAAGTTGCCGTCGCCCACGTGGCCCACCAGGAAGTAGGGCAGGCCGGAGGCGTCGGCCTCCACCACGGAGTCGAGCAGGCAGTCGGCCAGGCGGCTGATGGGCACGCAGGTGTCGGTGGAGATGGCGCGGCAGCCCGGCTTGCTTTGAATAGCGGCAAAGTAGGCGTTGTGGCGCGCCGTCCACAGGCGGGTGCGTTCCTCGGGCGTGGTGGCCCACTGGAAGGCCTGGCCGCCGTGTTCGCTGGCAATCTCCTGCACCAGCTCGGCCTGTTCCTGCACGCTGGCGGGCGAGCCGTGGAACTCCATCAGCAGCATGGGTTCTTCGCGCAGGCCCAGCTTGGCGTAGGCGTTGACCATGGCCACGGTCTTGCCGTCCAGCAGTTCGCAGCGGGCAATGGGAATGCCCATCTGGATGATCTGGATGGTGGTGCGCACGGCGGCCTCGATGCTCGGGAACGAGCAGATGGCTGCCGAGATGGCTTCGGGCAGCGGGTAGAGCTTGAGCGTGACCTCGGTGATCACGCCCAGCGTACCTTCGGAGCCCACGAACAGGCGGGTCAGGTCGTAGCCCGCGCTGCTCTTCTTGGCGCGGTTGCCGGTGCGTGTGACCAGGCCTTGCGCGGTCACCACCTCCAGCGCCAGCACGTTTTCGCGCATGGTGCCGTAGCGCACGGCGTTGGTGCCGCTGGCGCGGGTGGCCGCCATGCCGCCAATGGAGGCGTCGGCACCGGGGTCTATGGGGAAGAACAAGCCCTGGTCCTTCACGGCCTCGTTCACGGCCTTGCGCGTGACGCCGGGCTGCACGGTCACGGTCAGGTCTTCGGCGTTGACCGACAGCACCTGGTTCATGCGGCTCACGTCAATGCTGATACCGCCCTGCACAGCCAGCAGGTGCCCCTCCAGCGACGAACCCACGCCGAAGGGAATGACCGGCACCTTGTATTGGGCCGCCAGCGTGACGGCGTCGGCCACGTCCTGTGTGGATTCGGCGAACACCACGGCAGCCGGGGGCGGCACGGTGGTGAAGGCGGATTCGTCGCGCCCATGCTGCTCGCGCACCGCCAACGCCGTGGAGCAATTGGCGCCGAAGCGCTGGCGCAGCGCCTCGATGAAGGCATCGGGCACGTTGCGCTGGTGAACTTCGGGCAGCAGGTGAGGGGGCAAAGGCGCGTTCATGTGTGATGTACAGGGGTCTGCGTGAGAATAAGGCCCATTATCTTCAACCACAGAGGGATGCAAAGACCCCATGGGCAACAGACTTTCACAAATTGCCACCCGTACCGGAGACGCGGGCACCACCGGCCTGGGCAACAACCAGCGCGTGAGCAAGAACAGCCTGCGCGTGCACGCCATGGGCGACGTGGACGAACTCAACTCCCACATCGGCCTGCTGCTGTGCGAGGAACTGCCCGCCGACGTGCGCGAACTGCTGGTGGAGATACAGCACCAGCTCTTCAACCTGGGGGGCGAATTGAGCATTCCGGGCTTTGAGCTGCTGAAGCCCGAAGCCGTGCTGGCGCTGGACGAGGCCCTGGCCACGCACAACGAACGCCTGCCGCGCCTGCAGGAGTTCATTCTGCCCGCCGGCACCCGGGCCGCCGCCCAGGCCCACGTGTGCCGCACCGTGGCGCGCCGCGCCGAACGCGCGGTGGTGGCGCTAGGCAATGAAGAAGCCATCCACGAAGCACCACGCCAGTACCTCAACCGCCTGAGCGACCTGATGTTCGTGCTGGCGCGCGTGCTCAACCGCATGAACGGTGGCGACGACGTCTATTGGAAAAGCGAGCGCATGAAACAGCAAGGTGACGACGAGGCGGAGCTGGGCCATGCCTGAACGCCTTTGGGACGGTCAGGGCAACCCACCCTGGCCCGTGGGCCCGGGCGTGACCCTGGTGTGCGGCGGCGACGGCGTGGGCAAGACCACGCTGCTGCGCCGCCTGGCCGACTGGCACCAGCGCGCGGGCAGCGGCCTGCTGTACTGGGAAGACCCGGCCCGCGACGGTGAGGACCGCACCACGCCGCGCCAGCACTTTGCGCAGGTGGGCGAGCGTTACCCCGCCTTTGACGCGGCCCTGCTGGACGACCTGGTGCAAGGCTTTGCGCTGGAAGAACACCTGGACAAGGGCATGTACATGCTCTCCACCGGCTCGCGCCGCAAGGTGTGGCTGGCGGCGGGTTTTGCCTCGGGGGCGGAGCTGATGCTGATTGACCAGCCCTTTGCCGCGCTGGACATTCCATCGCAGCGGCTGCTGGCGGAGCTGTTGCAGGAGGCTGCCGGGCACCCCAAGCGGGCCTGGTGGGTGGCGGACTACGAGGCGCCAGCTGGGGTGGCCTTGGCGCGGGTGATTGATTTGGGGGATACGCCTGGGTGGTGAGGGGTGCGCTGGTCAATGGCTAAAAACGATTGTTTTTGCGGGCGCTCATTCGACATTGCGAAGCAAACTGAGTACTGCTTTGTCAGCGCTCGGCCTCGGGGGAAAATCTGCAAACCAATCTTGAACGATAAAGCTACTTGAAGTGTCGAACTCGACTAGTAATCCGTTCGAGCAGCTTGGTGTCCCTTGCCTCTTCTTCGCGGGCGCGACGCAGACGGAGATGTGAGGTGAAGCAGACGATTGAAGCAGACTCCTGAGCACTAGGGGCCGCGAGGGTTTGCTCACTCGGCTTACGCTCACCTTCAAAGTTCAACTCCAACTGCTCATCGGACGCGCGGGTCATAGAAGGCTCCGGGCCTGTTTCAGGCAGTAAAGAATCAACAACAAACGAGCTTTCGCTCCCACAGAGTTCTATTTTAGAGTGCTAATGGCGATGCCTTCAAGCGACGAAACGGCTTCCATGGTGATGGCAGTGACTGGACGCGCAGCCTTCTTGCGCATTATTCCTGTAGTCCTGTCCTTGCGGTCATTGCCCTCAAAAAACTTCAGGAAGCGCGACGGCGCAACGCCATCGAACGGCACAATGCGAACCTTCAAGGTGTTCGTCTCTTGTTCGGTTATCGCATCTTCATGGAGCTTGGTCGCCAAGCTCTTGCGGTAGGGCTCCAAGAAGTAGACTTCACGCACACCTGCCGCAACGATGTGTCGCGCACATGAATGACATGGGTAGGTGGTGACAAATAGCTTGCCACCGCGTACCTTAGAGCCATGCTGTGCCCCTGCATTTAAGAGGGCATGCATTTCAGCATGGACAGCGCGCGAGAACTCAATCAGGCTGCGAAGCTGAGAGTCATGTCGAATGAGCATTACTGCTTCATCGGCTTTGTCTTCGTCCACAATGCCTTTGGAGATCATCTTGTCGATGACGGTCCGTGCGATCAAGTCTTTCTCTTCATCATTGAAGCACTTCCCACCGTCCTTGTTGTAGCAACGATGATCATCATCGGCCGACGCACGCAAGTCTTGAATCTCGTAGAGACCACCAAATGCTCGAGGGACATCATTCCATCCCGTGGCGATCAGTTCCCCGCTCGAGCTTGTTAACGCAGCTCCTACTTGACGGGACAGGCAGGCAGAGTTCATGGCAGCAGACGATGCCGCGTACATGGCACGTTCCGCAACCGTCGGCGTGATGATTCTGGTGCCAAGCATCAAGTCCAAAAACCGACGAACGCGTGATGTCAACTGGGAATCTGTCCCCGCGTCAACCCTCAGGAAAAAGTCGGAATGTGGAAAAGTATCTTGGACTTGCTGTCCGTGATCCTGCTCTTCGCCGGAATCACGGTTGATCAGCGTGTGAATCTGCTCCGGCTTAGAAATCTTTTTCTGAAGTCGTGCGACTCGTAGTTCGATGGGTGCATAGACACCAACGACATGCAGCATATCACCATACACAAAGCGAAGCAGTTCGAGCTCCTCTTCGTTTTTGATCGAGTCGATGATGTGACAGGTCCATGCGATCGGAGTAGGTATGACTACGTCGCTCGGGTCATCAGGAAAAAGCTTCGGCTGGTGATTGACATCCGCGTGTCCATCACTCTTCCTCTGACGCGTGAGGGAAATGCGGCGTATGGCGCGCTGTACTAGGATGGCACGCCCATGCTCTTCACGGAGATTATTCCCGGCTTTGATAAGTGTGGCGATGTCTGCATCGCGGGGCAGATTAGCCATCTCCCGAATTTCATCGCTGAGCGTGATGATGTCAACATGCTCGTAGCCGTAGTCCTGTCCGCGAAGCAAATCGTGAAATATTTTGGCTACATCGTGTAGCGGTGTACCTAGCGGGCCGCACAAGGCCACCACGATCTCGGGCGTATGGGTGCCTTTGATGCGATCTTTTGCTGTCTTGTCGTCTTGATCATTGGCCGCGCCTACTCCAGGCACCGCCTTCAGTGCGGGAACTGCACTCATACTGCCACACTCTCTTCCCTTTTGGCCCTATTTGACTTTCATGCTACACGAAGTGGTCGCTCGAACATAGGCCCAAAAGCTTGGACAAGTCTCGCCGTTGGGTTGTATTCGGCGTGGCATGAGAAAGGCACTTTCGTTTGGTGCATTCATGCCATTCCTTTCGAGTTGGCGACTACAGATGCTCTAGCGGACGTGACGCTCTGCCGATCGCCAGAAAAGGCTCATTATGTCCCTGAAGGCGTACACCTCTTTGTTTCTAGATTGACAAATACAGATTACAATCCAATAGAAATTTGTTCTATGTATTGACCATTTCATACATGCCCAAACCCAGCGAATCGCACGAGTTCCTTCCCCCTGCCGTCGAAAAGCAGCTGCGCGACCTCGGCCAGAACCTTGAGATCGCACGCAAGCGCCGGGGGGAGTCGCGTGCGGCCTGGTCCCTGCGCCTGGGTGTGACGCCGCCCACGCTGCTGCGCATGGAGCGGGGCGACCCCAAGGTGTCGATGGGGGCGTATGCAACGGCCCTTTGGCTCATCGGGCGGGCTGACGAGATCAGCCAACTGGCGGCACCGCACTTGGACTACGCGGCGGCCGATGCCGAGGCAAGAAAGGCCTTGGCGCCCAAGCGGTCGAGCAGCCGAGGCAGGCCATGAGCGCAAAAAACTATATCCCCCAGGACCGCATGCATGTGTTCTGGCTGCAAAACCCGGCAGCGCCACGCCTGGTTGGCTCGCTCGACCTGAACCCCCGGCTCAAGGGCGCGAATTTTCAGTACAGCAGCAGTTGGCTCGAACACGGCTTCTCGCTGAGCCCGGACTTGCCTCTGCGGCCGGGTGAGTTCTTGCCCGAGCCAGAGCACCTGCCGGGTGCCGTTGACGATGCGCGCCCTGACCGCTGGGGTGAGCGGGTCATTCGGCAGATCGACGCGCCCAAGCGGCTGTCGATTCTGGAATACCTGTTCTTTGCTGGTGATGACCGGTTTGGCGCGCTGGGTGTGTCGCTGCAAGAGGACCGGTATGTGCCATGCGACCGCGACCCGGCGCCACACCTGGGTGAAGTGGCGGCGATCTACGAACTGGTGCAGGCTATAGAGGCAGGCCAGCAGATTGACGAAAACCGGGCGCGACTGATTCGCCCCGGCGCCACGCTGGGCGGCGCCAAGCCCAAGGCGCTGGTCAACATCGACGGGCAAGTCTGCATCGTCAAGTTCCCCGAGCGCGACGAGGCGATGGACGTGGGGCTGGTGGAGCACGCCACGATGACCCTGGCGCACAGGGCTGGCCTGGTCCCCGCCAAGACCTGGCCCATAGACCTTGGCGGATCACGCGGGCATGCGGTGGCGGTGCAGCGGTTCGACCGCGTTCATGGGGGCGCACTGCAGCAAAACAGGCGTTTGCATGCCATGTCGTTGAGGACGGCCATTCGTGCGATGGGAGGCGAATTCAGCTACGCGGAATTTGCGCTCTACCTGCGCCGCTACGCCCCGGCGCATGAAGCGCAGCACATGGCGGCCACGCTCTACAGGCGCATGGTGTTCAACATCCTCATGGACAACACCGATGACCACGAGAAGAACCACGCGCTGGTTTTTGACGCTGGGCACCAGCCCCATCTGGCGCCAGCTTTCGACCTGCTGCCTTCGTGCCAGAACCTGGGTTACCAGCAGATAGGCGTGGGCGCGCGTGGCAGCGAGTCCACGCTGGAAAACGCCATGAGCGAATACAAGGCCTTCCGCCTGACGCCAGCGCAGGCGCGGCAGCACATTTGCGAAGTTGCCGGTGTGGTGGCTGGCTGGCGCAGTCACTTTGAGTCGGTGGGTGTGACCACAAAAGACATTGAACTGCTCAGCGCAAGCATCGACAGGCCCTTTCTGCGGGAACAGCGCACAGAGGCCGCCAGGAAAGCTGTGTAGGCATTTCGCTGACAAGCCCCTTCCACCGCGCCGACACGCCGAACAGCCGCTTTCCGACTCCAGAAAAACAGGCGGGATTTCACAATCCTTTTCAACGCATCGACTTTTCTGGAGTGTGAGCATGACCACCGCAACCGCCGCCGACACCGCACGTACCGCCCCCTCGGTCCAGGCCGAGCAGCTGCTCGCCGAGATCCGTGAAGCCAACCTCACCTACCTGATGCTGGCGCAGCAGCTGATCCGCCAGGACAAGGCCGAGGCTGTGTTCCGCCTGGGCATCAGCGAATCGTCTGCCGAGCTGATCGCGGCGCTGTCCCCCGCGCAGGTGCTCAAGCTCAGCTCCACCAACACGCTGCTGTGCAGCTTCCGCGCCGACGACGAGATGGTGTGGGGCCTGCTGACCAGCAGCCACGCCCCCAACCGCGTGGGCAATGACGTGACCCAGCGCCTGCACGCGGGCATTCTGATGGCGGGCCGCCTGGCGGCCGCCTGAGCCCCCTGCACCGCTTCGGGGCGTTGCCGCTACCATAGCGGCCATGTCCCGTCCCGCCGTGCCACCGTCGGTCCAGCAGCGCCTGGACGACTTCCGCCAGCTCAGCCGCATGCAGGCGGGTTCGCTCATCCTCTCGGTCTTTGGTGACGCCGTGCTGCCGCGTGGCGGTTGCCTGTGGCTGGGCAGCCTCATCGGGCTGCTGGAACCCCTGGGCCTGAACGAGCGGCTCATCCGCACCACGGTGTTCCGGCTGGTCAAGGACGAATGGCTGACCACCAGGGCGCACGGCCGCCGCACCGACTACATGCTCACGCCCGGCGGCCGCCGCCGGTTCGAGGAAGCGTCCCGGCAGATCTACGCCGCCCAGGCGCCTGCCTGGGACCGGCGCTGGCGCCTGGTTCTGGTGGTGGGTGAGCTGGAAGCCAGGCAGCGCGAACGCCTGCGCCGCGCCCTGTTCTGGCAAGGGTTTGGCGACCTGGGCTCTGGCGGGTTCGTTCACCCCAGCGCCGACCTGGAAACCGTGTTCGATGCCCTGGTCACCGACGGCATGGGCGACCTGCTGCCGGGGCTGATGCCCCTGGTGGCCATACAGCCCCAATTGCATCGCAGCGCGTGCGACGGCGACATGGTCCGCCGCGCGTGGAACCTGCAAGGGCTGGCCGGGGACTACAGCGCTTTCGTCGAGCGCTACCAGCCCATTCTGGACGACCTGCGCCGCACGGATGGCGGCGCGCTTGGCGGTGCCGAGGCCTTCCAGGCCCGCACGCTGTTGATCCACGACTTCCGCAGGCTCTTGCTGCGGGACCCGGAGCTGCCTGCGGTGCTGTTGCCCGCCGATTGGCCCGGGCAGCAGGCACGTACCCTCTGCAAGGCCCTCTACGGCCTGCTACTGGCACCCTCCGAACGCCACCTTGACCAGCACCTGCAGCTGGCCTGCGGCGACGTGCCCCCCGCTGGCCGTGTTCTGAACAACCGCTTCCAGGTGCCCGACAGCGCTGCCTTGCCAGCCTGAGCGCCACCCCTTTTTCCCCGCCGTTCCCTCCGCCAGCCCCGCCATTGACAGCCGTGGCTGGGGTGCGCTGCTGCCTGGGCCCTAGGGTAATCCCCGCTTTACAGACCTGCCGGGCTCGAATGATACTTTTAAGACGGTTTTGTTTTGAATTGTGTATCGCATTTGAGTCCCTTCATGTCCCATCCCCTGTTTGAAAAGCACCGCAGCATCCTGGACGGCGCCTTGCACGCCATTGCCACGCGGGGCTACTGGTCCCCCTACAGCGAAATGCCCAGCCCCAAGGTGTACGGCGAAACCGCCGCCGCCGATGGCAAGGCCGCTTTCGAAGCCCACCTGGGGGGCGCTTTTGAACTGGGGCAGCCTGGCCAGACCGGCTGGGGCGGCCGCGAGACTTCGCCCTATGGTGTGGCGCTGGACGTGCGCTACCCCGTGTGCGACCACGAAGCGCTGGTGGCCGCAGGCCAGGCCGCGATGAAGGGCTGGCAGGCCGTGGGCGCGGCGGGCCGCACCGGCGTGTGCCTGGAAATGCTGGACCGCCTGCACCGCCAGAGCTTCGAGATGGGCCACGCCGTGATGATGACCACGGGGCAGGGCTGGATGATGGCCTTCCAGGCCGGAGCCGCCCACGCGCTCGACCGGGGCCTGGAGGCGGTGGCTTACGCCTGGCGCGAACAGAGCTTCGTGCCCGCCGAAACCGTGTGGGAGAAGCCGCAAGGCAAGAACCCGCCACTGGTGATGAAAAAACACTACGAGCTGGTGGGCCGGGGCGTGGCGCTGGTCATCGGCTGCGGCACCTTTCCCACCTGGAATACCTACCCCGGCCTGTTTGCCGCGCTGGCCACGGGCAACGCCGTCATCGTCAAGCCGCACGGCAACGCCATCCTGCCGGCGGCCATCACGGTGCGCACGCTGCGCGCGGTGCTGGCAGACAACGGCCTCGACCCCAACCTCGTCACGCTCTGCGTTGCGGAACAGCGCAGCGTGACCCAGGCGCTGGCCACCCACCCTGGGGTGAAGTCGGTCGATTTCACGGGCAGCAACGTGTTCGGCCAGTGGCTGATCGAACATTGCCGCCAGGCCCAGGTGTACGCCGAGCTGGCGGGGGTCAACAACATCGTCATCGAATCCACCGGCGCCTACCGTGCCATGCTGGGCAACCTGGCGTTCACGCTGTCGCTGTACTCCGGGCAGATGTGCACGACCTCGCAGGTGCTCATCGTGCCGGCGCAGGGCATTGCCACCGATGAAGGCCACAAGAGCTACGACGACGTTTGCGCCGACCTGGCCGCCGCCGTGCAGAAGTTCCTGGCCAAGCCGGAAGTTGCCTGTGCGGTGCTGGGCGCCATACAGTCCGAGGCGACGCTGGCGCGGGTTGAAGAAGCCAACGGCGGTGCGCTGGGGCGGGTGGTGCTGGCGTCGCAGAAGCTGGACAACGCCGAGTACCCGCAGGCCCAGGTGCGCACGCCCGTGCTGTTGGCTTGCGATGCCGCCGACGAATCCGCCTACATGGAAGAGCGCTTCGGCCCCATCAGCTTCGTCGTGAAGGCGGCGGACACCGCTGCGGCAATCGCCCTGTCGGAGCGCATCGTCACCACGCACGGCGCCCTCACGGTGGGGCTGTATTCCACGCGGGACGACGTCATCGACGCCATGACCGAAGCCACCTGGCGCGGCAAGGTGGCCCTGTCCATCAACCTGACGGGCGGCGTGTTCGTGAACCAGTCGGCCGCGTACTCTGACTTTCATGGCACCGGCGGCAACCCGGCGGCCAATGCCTCGTACTGCGACTCGGCTTTCGTGGCCAACCGCTTCCGCGTGGTGCAACGCCGCGCCCACGCCTGATTGATACGCCCAGCGAAACCATGAGCAACCCTTCCGACACCCCGAACGATCCGCAGGCCCTGGCCGAAGCCGTGGCGCAGGCCATGTGGTCGCGAGACAACGCCACCAACGCACTGGGCATGCGCATCGAGGCCATCGGCCCCGGCACCGCCACACTGACGATGACCGTGCGCCCCGACATGGTCAACGGGCACCACATTTGCCACGGCGGGTTGATATTCACTCTGGCCGACAGCGCGTTCGCCTACGCCTGCAACAGCCACAACCACAACACGGTGGCATCTGCCTGCCACATCGACTTCCTGGCCCCCGCGCGTGAAGGCGACGTGCTGGAGGCCGAGGCGGTGGAGCGTTCGGCTGCCGGGCGCACGGGGGTGTACGACATCACGGTGCGGGTGCGCGGCGGGCGGACGGTGGCGCTCTTTCGCGGCAAGAGTTACCGTATCAGCGGCGAAGTGATCGCCGGCCTGGCACAGACCCGTTGAACGGGCGCGCCGCACCCCACAGGAGACAACGAATGACCGTGAAGCAGCCCCGGCCTGGCGAGCTCGACCCGATCGAGACCGCCAGCCGCGACGAAATCGCCGCCCTGCAGCTGCAGCGCCTGAAATGGACGCTGCAACATGCCTACGACAACGTGCCGCACTACCGCCGCAAGTTCGACGAGAAGGGTGTGCACCCCGACGACCTGAAAACGCTGGCCGACCTGGCGAAGTTTCCCTTCACCACCAAGGCCGACCTGCGCGACAACTACCCTTTCAACATGTTCGCCGTGCCGCGCGAGCAGGTGGTGCGCGTGCACGCCTCGTCCGGCACCACGGGCAAGCCCACGGTGGTGGGTTACACCCGCAACGATATCGACACCTGGGCCAACCTGGGGGCGCGTTCCATCCGCGCAGCGGGTGGGCGCGCTGGCGACATCTGCCACGTGGCCTACGGCTACGGCCTGTTCACCGGGGGGCTGGGCGCGCACTACGGCGCCGAGCGCCTGGGCTGCACGGTGGTGCCCATGTCGGGCGGGCAGACGGAAAAGCAGGTCCAGCTCATCAGGGACTTCAAGCCCGACATCATCATGGTCACGCCCTCGTACTCGCTGGTGATCGCCGAGGAGTTCGAGCGGCTGGGCGTTGCGCCGCAGGACATCTCGCTCAAGGTGGGCATCTTCGGTGCCGAGCCGTGGGGCGAGGGCATGCGCGCCGAGATCGAGCGCAAGCTGGGCCTGGACGCCGTGGATATCTATGGCCTGTCCGAGGTGATGGGCCCTGGCGTGGCCAGCGAGTGCATCGAAACCAAGGACGGCCCGGTCATCTGGGAAGACCATTTCTACCCCGAGATCATCAACCCCGAAACCGGCGAGCCCGTGGCCGATGGCGAGGAGGGCGAGCTGGTGTTCACCTCGCTGTCCAAGGAAGCCATGCCGGTGATCCGTTACCGCACCCGCGACCTGACGCGCCTGCTGCCGCCCACGGCGCGCAGCTTCCGGCGCATGGGGCGCATCACCGGGCGCACCGACGACATGCTCATCATCCGCGGCGTGAACGTCTTTCCCACGCAGATCGAGGAACAGATCCTGCGCGAGAAGCGCCTGTCGGGCAACTACCTGATCGTCGTCACGCGTGACGGGCACCTGGACAACGTCGAGATCCGCTGCGAGCTGCAGCGCGAATGCACGGGCCGTCTGGCGCCTGCCGAAGTGCAGGCGATGGCTGGCGAGCTTCAGCACCACATCAAGACGTTGATCGGCATCTCCACCAAGGTGAGCATCCTGGACTGCGATACTCTGCCGCGCACGCAGACGGGCAAGGCCCGCCGCGTGCAGGATGACCGCCCCCGACAACGCTGAGGAAACACTTACATGACCCAAGCATTCATCTGCGACGCCGTTCGCACCCCCATTGGCCGCTATGGCGGCAGCCTTTCCGGCGTGCGCGCCGACGACCTGGGCGCGCTGCCGCTCAAGGCGCTCATGGAGCGCAACACCGCCGTGGACTGGGAGGCGGTGGACGACGTCGTCTTCGGCTGTGCCAACCAGGCCGGCGAGGACAACCGCAACGTGGCGCGCATGAGCAGCCTGCTGGCGGGCCTGCCCGTGGGCGTGCCCGGCTCCACCATCAACCGCCTGTGCGGCTCCGGCATGGACGCCGTGGGCACCGCCGCGCGCAGCATCAAGGCGGGCGAGACGCAGCTCATGATCGCCGGTGGCGTTGAAAGCATGAGCCGCGCCCCCTTCGTCATGCCCAAGGCCGACACCGCCTTCAGCCGCAGCAACGCGGTGTACGACACCACCATCGGCTGGCGCTTCGTCAACCCGGTGATGCACAAGCTCTTCGGCACCGATTCCATGCCCCAGACCGCCGACAACGTGGCGGCGGACTTTGGCATTGCCCGCGCCGACCAGGACGCCTTTGCCCTGCGCTCGCAACAGCGCTGGGCTGCCGCGCACGCCGCAGGCCGCTTTGCCGACGAACTGGTGGCCGTGACGCTGCCGTGCAAGAAGGGTGACCCCGTGGTGTTCAGCGCCGACGAGCACCCGCGCCCCGAGACCACGCTGGAGCAGCTGGCCAAGCTCAAGGGCGTCAACGGCCCGGACCTGACCGTGACCGCGGGCAACGCCTCCGGCGTGAACGACGGCGCCTGCGCGCTGCTGCTGGCGTCCGAAGGCGCTGCCCGCCAGTACGGCCTGACGCCGCGCGCCCGCATCGTGGGCATGGCCACGGCTGGCGTGCCGCCGCGCATCATGGGCATGGGCCCGGCCCCCGCCGTGCGCAAGGTGCTGGCCCAGACCGGCCTGACGCTGGCGCAGATGGACGTGATAGAACTCAACGAGGCCTTCGCGGCGCAAGGCCTGGCCGTGCTGCGCGACCTGGGCCTGCCCGACGACGGCGAGCACATCAACCCCAACGGCGGCGCCATTGCCATGGGCCACCCGCTGGGCATGAGCGGTGCGCGCCTGGTGACCACCGCCACCTACGAACTCGCCCGCCGTGGCGGCCGCTACGCGCTGTGCACCATGTGCATTGGCGTGGGGCAGGGCATTGCCATGGTCATAGAGCGGGTCTGACTTCCGACCTTTCCTTCCACAGGAGTGACGCCATGTACACCCAATCCTTCAGCGTTCCAGACGCCGACGGCCAGACCCCCCTCAAGGCCGTTGCGCGGGCCGAGCCCGAAGAGCTGATGGCGCGTTTCGACGCGCGCATCGACGCCGACGGCCGCATCGAGCCGCAGGACTGGATGCCCGACGCCTACCGCAAGACGCTGGTGCGCCAGATCAGCCAGCATGCGCACAGCGAGATCGTCGGCATGCTGCCCGAAGGCAACTGGATCAGCCGCGCGCCCAGCCTCAAGCGCAAGGCCATCCTCATTGCCAAGGTGCAGGACGAGGGTGGACATGGCCTCTATCTCTACAGCGCCGCCGAGACCCTGGGCACCAGCCGTGACCAGATGCTCGACGCCCTGCACAGCGGCCGCGCCAAGTACAGCTCCATCTTCAACTACCCCACGCTCAACTGGGCCGACGTGGGTGTGATCGGCTGGCTGGTGGACGGCGCGGCCATCATGAACCAGATACCGCTGTGCCGCTGCAGCTACGGCCCGTACGCCCGCGCCATGGTGCGCATCTGCAAGGAAGAAAGCTTCCACCAGCGCCAGGGTTACGAGGCGCTGCTGGTGATGATGAAAGGCAGCCAGGCCCAGCGCGACATGGTGCAGGACGCCGTGAACCGCTGGTGGTGGAAGTGCCTGGCCATGTTCGGCCCGCCCGACGCCGACAGCCCCAACAGCGCGCAGGGCATGCGCTGGGGCATCAAGCGCATCAGCAACGACGACCTGCGCCAGAAGTTCATTGACGCCACCGTGCCCCAGGCGCAGGTGCTGGGCGTGACCCTGCCCGACCCCGACCTGAAGTGGAACGAGGCGCGCGGCCACTACGACCACGGACAGATCGACTGGGACGAGTTCTGGAGCACCGTCAACGGCAACGGACCGTGCAACAAGGAACGCCTGGCCACACGCGTCAAGGCACACAACGACGGCCAGTGGGTGCGTGACGCAGCCCTGGCCCATGCCCGCAAACAGCAGCAACGCACCATGAAGGAGGCCGCATGAACACACCCGCACTGAAAGACTGGCCGTTGTGGGAAGTCTTTGTCCGCAGCAAGCAGGGCCTGGAGCACAAGCACTGCGGCAGCCTGCACGCCAGCGACGCGCAGCACGCCCTGCAGATGGCACGCGACGTCTACACCCGGCGCCAGGAAGGCGTGAGCATCTGGGTGGTGCCGAGCAAGGCCATTACCGCCAGCGCCCCCGACGAGAAAGGGGAGTTCTTCGAGCCGGCGGCCGACAAGATCTACCGCCACCCGACCTTCTACGACATTCCCGAAGAAGTGGGGCACATGTGATGAGCACCGTTGCGCAGGACATCGTCGCTGACTATCTGCTGCACCTGGCCGACAACGCCGTGGTGCTGGGGCAGCGCAACGCCGAATGGTGCGGCCACGGCCCCATCATCGAGGAAGACATCGCCATGGCCAACATCAGCCTGGACCTGATCGGCCAGGCGCGCCTGCTGTACCAGGTGGTGGCCGAGCGTCAAGGCGGCGGCGCCACCGAGGACTCGCTGGCTTACTTCCGCGACGCCACGGAGTTCCGCAATTACACGCTGCTGGAACTGCCGCACCACGGCGCGCTGGTGGGCTACGCCAAGGCCGACATGGACTACGCCACCACCATCGTGCGCAACTTCCTGTACAGCGCACTGATGGTGCTGCTGTGGGACAGGCTGCAGTCCTCCAGCCACGAACAGCTGGCCGCCATTGCCGCCAAGTCCCTCAAGGAAACCCGTTACCACCTCCGGCATTCGCACGACTGGCTGGTGCGCATGGGCGATGGCACCGACGAGTCGCACGCCCGCGTGCAGGCCGCGCTGGACCACCTGATGCCCTACACCCAGGAATTCTGGGCGGGCAACGAGCTGGAAGCCGAAGCTGCCAGCAGTGGCCTGGGCGTGGACGTGGCGGCGCTGCGTCCGCAGTGGGAAGCCATCGTGGACGAATCGCTGGCCGAAGCCACGTTGCGCCGTTCGCCAGCCACAGGGTACGTCACGCAGGGCAAGAACGGGTTGCATTCCGAGCACCTGGGCTACCTGCTGGCCGAGATGCAGAGCCTGGCGCGCGCACACCCCGGCGCGCAGTGGTGAGACTGGACATGGCAAGCCCGGACACCGCCGCTGGCATGAACCCGGTTGACCTGGTCTGGGCGGCGCTCGACAGCCTGTCCGATCCCGAGATCCCGGTCGTCACGCTGCGCGAGATGGGCATCCTGCGCGATGTCCGTCCTGCGGACCAGCCCGGGGCCGTGGAGGTCGTCATCACGCCGACCTACAGCGGCTGCCCCGCGATGGGCCAGATCGAGGACGACGTGCGCGAAGTCCTGCGCCGGGTGAAAGTGCCGGGCCGGGTGGTGACGCAGCTGGCCCCGGCGTGGACCACCGACTGGATGAGCGAGGCCGCGCGTGAGAAGCTGCGCGCCTACGGCATCGCGCCGCCGCAGGGCATGTGTGCGAGTGCCAGCGCCGCGCAGCCCCTGCGGTTCGTGGCCGGGGCCGCCGCCCGGTCGCCTGCGGTGCCGTGCCCGCGCTGCGGTTCCGCCAACACCGTGGAAAAGTCCCACTTCGGGTCCACGGCATGCAAGGCGCTCTACCAGTGCCTCGACTGCCGCGAACCCTTCGACCATTTCAAGCCGTATTGAAGCCCTCAAGCTGTTGCGAAAGAGATCCGTCCATGTCTGCTCCCCGTTTTCATGAACTGCGTGTCAAGCGAGTCACCCCCGAGGCGGCCGGCTCCGTGGCCATCACTTTCGATGTCCCGCGCGATGCGCGCGAGGCTTTCGATTTCCAGCCAGGCCAGTTCCTGACCCTTCGTGCCCAGCTCGAGGGGCAGGACCTCCGGCGCAACTATTCCATCAGCAGCCCCCGCAGCCGCTTCCTGCGCGACGGTGAACTGGAGATCGGCATCCGCCCGGTCGAGGGCGGCTTGTTCTCCAACTGGGCGGCCCAGGGCATCCACGTGGGAGACAGGCTCAGCGTCATGCCGCCGGACGGCCGCTTCACGATCAAGAAGCAGCGCGCCATCCACCGGGTGGGCTTCGCGGCGGGCTCCGGCATCACGCCCATCCTTTCCATTGCCGCCACCACGCTGGAAGAGCAGCCGGGGGCCAAGTTCACCCTGGTCTATGGCAACCGGCGCATGTCCAGCGTGATGTTCAACGAAGCGCTGCAGGATTTGAAGGACCGCTACCCCGACCGCTTCACCATGATCCACGTGCTGTCGCGCCAGGCGCAGGAAGTGGATCTGCTGCAGGGCCGCATCGATCGCGAGAAGGTACTCGCCATCATGGACGCGCTCCTGCCCGCCAAGAGCATGGACGAGGTGTTCATCTGTGGCCCCGAGGCCATGATCGAAGCCACCCGGCAGGCCCTGCTGGAAGCCGGGGTGCCGGAAAGCCGCGTCTACACCGAGCGTTTCACCACCGGCGCAGCCATGGCGGCCAAGGTGCAGTCCGACACCGACGCCGCTGCCCGGCGCGCACCGGCAGGCAAGTCGGTCCAGCTCACGGTGTTGCTGGACGGCAAGCAGCATGAAGTGGCGCTGGCATCCGGCGAGCACGTGCTGGACGCCGCCCTGAATGCCGGCCTGGACCTGCCCTATTCCTGCAAGTCGGGTGTGTGCTGCACCTGCCGTGCCAAGGTGATGGAAGGCAGCGTGACCATGGACAAGAACTTCACCCTGGACGACGCCGAAGTGCAGCAGGGCTTCGTGCTGACTTGCCAGGCCAAGGCCGCCACCGAACGGCTGGTGGTCAGCTTCGACGAACGCTGATCAGCCCGCAGGCAGGGCGAGCACGGCACGCAGGCCCCCCAGGGGCGACGTGCCCAGTGTGAGCTCACCCTGGTAGAGCCGGGCGACCTCGCGAGCAATGTCCAGCCCCAGGCCCGAACCGGGCACGCGTTCGTCCGCGCGGAAGCCGCGCTGGAACACCGCATCGCGCTGCGCCTGGTCCAGGCCGGGGCCATCGTCGTCGATGGTGATGGCGAGCCTGCCTTCGGCCAGAACGGCCTCCACGCGCACCTGCGAACGCGCCCATTTGCAGGCGTTGTCCAGCAGGTTGCCGGTCATTTCCTGCAGGTCCTGGGCCTCCCCGGCAAAGGCCAGTGCCGCGTCTGCGCAGACCAGCTGAATGGCTGGCGCACGCCGGTCTTCACGCAGGGCATGTACCTTGCTCATGACGCGTGCCAAACCTTCCAGCACCGGCAGCACGGGGGTGCGCAGGCCGGGCACCCCGGCGCTGGCCGCGCGCGCGCGGCCCAGGTGCCAGTCCACCTGCTGGCGGATGGTGTCCACCTGCTCCTGCAGCTTGCGCGCCTGCACGGCGGGTTCGGCGCTTTTGCACTCCTGGGCCAGGCTCGACAGCACGGCCAGCGGCGTCTTGATGGCGTGGGCCAGGTTGCCCGCCATCTGCCGGGCGCGTTGCACCACTTGCTGGTTCTGTTCCAGCACGCGGTTGAAGTCCTGCACCAGTGGGTCCACCTCGGCAGGAAAGTTGCCTTGCAGGCGCTGGGCGTCGCCCCGGCGCACGGCCTGCGCCGAAGCCTGCAGCTGGCGCAGCGGCATCAGTCCCAGGCTCACCTGCGCCCAGGCGGCGGCCAGCAGCGCGGCGCCCAGAACCGCCAGGTACAGGGCCAGCTGCCCGGTGAAGCTGTCCACCGCTGCCTCCAGTTCGCCGGTGTGGGCGGCCACCAGCATGCGCCATGCGGGCACTTGGCCGCCTGCGGGCAGGGCGGGGTTCTGGAAATGCACGGTGCGCTCCAGCACACGCACTGGCTGGCCCCCGGGGCCGCTGGACAGATGGCGGTGCACCTCGCCATGGCCCGGCTGGTCTGGCGGCACCTGCAGTGCCGCGTCCCACAGCGAACGCGAGCGCAGCAGCGCCGCTGCCGGGTTGTTCACGGGTTCGATCTGCCAGTACAGGCCCGAATAGGGCGCTTGCCAGCGCGGGTCGCTCAGCGGTGTCTTGAGCGTGGGCTGGCCTTGCGCGTCCTGCTCGAAGGCGGCGGTCAGCTGGTCGAGCTGGTGCAGCAGTTGTGCGTCGAACTGGCGCGTGACGTGCTGGCGGAACAGCCCCGCCAGAAAGAAACCCGTCACCAGCAGTGCCAGGGTGATGGCCACGCAGGTGGCCGCCAGCAGCCGCCAGCGCAGGTGCCGAAGCCAGCCCATCATGTTCAGGCCCCTGCAGCTCGTGCGCTGAGCCGGTAGCCCAGGCCACGCACGGTTTCGATCATGCCGGGGGGCAGCTTCTTGCGCAGCCGCGCCACAAAGACCTCAATGGTGTTGGAGTCGCGGTCCAGGTCTTGTGCGTACAGGTGCTCGTTGAGTTCTCCGCGCGAAACCAGCTCGTCCGGGTGGTGCATCAGGTAGGCCAGCAGCCGGAACTCGTGAGAGGTGAGGTGCACGGGCTGGCCATCCAGCAGCACGCGGGCGCTGCGCGTGTCCAGCGTCAACGGGCCGCACTGCAGCAGGGGCGAAGCCAGCCCCTGTGCGCGGCGGATGAGCGCACGCACGCGGGCCAGCAGCTCTTCGGTGTGGAAGGGTTTGGTGAGGTAGTCGTCGGCCCCGGCGTCGATGCCTGCGACCTTCTCGTGCCACTGGTCGCGCGCGGTGAGCACCAGCACGGGTGACGCCACGCCTTCGCTGCGCCAGCGCTTGAGCACGCTCAGGCCGTCCAGCACGGGCAGGCCCAGGTCCAGCACGATGGCGTCGTAGTTCTGCACCCCGCCCATGAACCAGGCTTCGCGGCCATCAGCGGCGTGGTCCACGGCGTAGCCTGCATCGCACAGCACCTGGCGCAGTTGGGCCGCCAGCGTGGGCTCGTCTTCCACCAGCAGCAAGCGCATCAGCGTTTCTCCTCGCGTTGGCGCAGCACCGTGCCGTCGCGGGCGTTCACTTCCAGCTTGAGCAGCCCGCCATTGGGTTGCAGCAGCTTGAGTTCGTAGACCCAGCGGCCTTGCTCGCGTTCCAGCTCCACTTCCAGCACGTTGCCTGGGTATTGGCGGCCCACCTTTTCCAGTATGGCCGACAGAGGCAGCACCTCGCCAGCTGCCAGCGCAGCACGCGCGCGGTCGTGGTCACCGCTGGCCTGGGCTGGCGCGCACACCAGCCCCGTGGCGGCAAGCAGCGTGGCCAGAGCAAGCGTTGGGCGCATGGAAGGCTCCTGTGGGGGGTATGCGTGGATTGTGTGCCCGGCTAGCTGAACGGCGGATGAATGCTTTCTTCAGTCTGTGTACAGGCGGTGCGGCGCACGATCAGTGTGTCTATTTTCACAGGAGCGATGATGTTTCCTCTTTCACGCACGTTCGCGACCCGGGCGGCAGCCGTGGGGTTGCTGGCCTGTTTGCAAGTGCAGGCCGCCGATACCAGCGCGGCCGATCAGCTCGCGCGCTGGTCGACCCAGGCAGCCACCCCCGCGAGCGCCGAGCGTGGCCGAGCGTTCTTCACGGCGCGCCATGGCGCGGAGTGGTCGTGTGCCTCCTGCCACGGCAACCCGCCCACCACCCAGGGCAAGCACGCCAGCACGGGCAAAACCATTGCGCCGCTGGCACCCGCCTTCAACCCCAAGGCTTTCACCGACACGGCGCGCGTGGACAAGTGGTTCCGCCGCAACTGCAACGATGTGCTGGCCCGCGAATGCAGCGCACAGGAAAAGGCCGACGTGCTGGCCTACCTCACCAGCCTGCGCCCGTGACGCGCCCGCCCAAAGGAGCATTGACCATGTTGACTCACCTTCTTCGCCCGGCAGGCCCGCTGGCCTTGGCTTTGGGCCTGTGCCTGGCGGCAACCGCACAGGCAGACGGCGGCCCCATGCTGCCGCGCGACATGCCCGCCGCCTATACACAGGAATGCGCCAGCTGCCACGTGGCCTACCCGCCCGGCATGCTGCCCGCCCGTTCCTGGCAGCGCGTGATGAGCGGCCTGGATCGCCACTACGGCACCGACGCCTCGCTGGACGAGGCCACCGTGCGCCAGCTCGCGGGCTGGCTGCAGCAGCACGCGGGCACCTACAAGCGCGTGGCCGAGGCGCCGCCGCAAGACCGCATCACCCGCTCGGCCTGGTTCGAGCGCAAGCACCGCGCGCTGGACGACGCGGTGTGGAAGCACGCCAGCGTCAAGAGCGCGGCCAACTGCGCCGCCTGCCATGGCGGCGTCGAGCAAGGTCGTTTTGACGACGACAACCTGCGCTTCCCGAAGGGCCTGGACGCGCGCTACCGCCGTGCCTTCCAAGGCGACTGACCCACCTACCAAGGAATGACCATGACCACCAGTGCCCCCGTCAGCAGCGCCGCCACGGCGCGGCCACAACCCACGCGGCGCGTGACCGACGCGCCCACCCGCATGTTCCACTGGCTGTTTGCCCTGTGCTTCGCCGGTGCCTACCTCACTGCGGACGGCGAGCGCCTGCGCCTGGTGCACGTGGTGCTGGGGTACAGCATGGCCGGGCTGCTGGGCTTTCGTGTGCTGTACGGCCTGTTCGGCCCGCGCCAGGCCAGTCTCAAGGCCCTGTGGGCCAAGGCCTCCAACGCCCCGCTGTGGCTGCGTTCCGTGCGCGCGGGCCTGACGGGCGGCGGCACCATCAACTGGCGCCAGGGCCAGAACATCGCCATGGGCGCGGCCATCGTTGCCCTGTTGTTGGCGGTGCTCCCCCTCACGCTGTCGGGTTACGCCACCTACAACGAATGGGGTGGCGAGTGGCTGGAAGACCTGCACGAAGTCGTGGGCGAATCCGTGCTCTGGCTGGTGCTGGCGCACCTGGGGCTGTTGCTGCTGATCAGCGTTCTGCGCCGCAAGAACCAGGCGCTGCCCATGTTGACCGGCCGCGTGGACGGCGCTGGCCCCGACCTGGTGAAGCACAACCGCCGCTGGCTGGCCGCGCTGCTGCTGGTGACGGTGCTGGGTTACTGGGCCTGGGAATGGCAGCAGGCGCCGCAGGCCACGGCAGGTGCGGTTACCGCGCCCTGGGCCGGTCACCATGACGACGATGACTGATGGTGGCGGTGGGGTATCCTGAGTGTTCAGGATACCCCCATGCCACAAGACCAAGGTGATTCCTCGGGGCTCACCGCAGGCGAGGCCACGCGCCGCCTGCTGGACCAGGGCCCCAACGAGCTCGGCTTGAGCCAGCGCCGCACGCTGCGCGACATCGCGTGGGAGGTGCTGCGCGAACCCATGTTCCTGCTGCTGCTGGGCGCAGGTGCCATCTACCTGGTGATGGGCGACGCGCACGAGGCACTGGTGCTGCTGGGTTTTGTGGTGCTCATCATGGGGGTGACGGTGCTGCAGGAGCGTCGCACCGACCGTGCGCTGGACGCCCTGCGCGACCTGTCCAGCCCGCGAGCGCTGGTGCTGCGCGACGGCGTGCCCACCCGCGTGGCAGGGCGCGAAGTGGTGGCGGGCGACGTGCTGCTGTTGGCCGAGGGTGACCGCGTGCCCGCCGACGGCGTGCTGTTGCAGGTGCACGAACTGGCGACCGACGAATCCCTGCTCACCGGCGAGTCGCTCCCGGTACCCAAGCGCCCGGAAGTGCCGGTGTTCGCGGGTACCTTGGTGGTGAGTGGCCAAGGCGTGGCGCGGGTCACGGCCACGGGCGGGCGCACCGAGCTGGGCCGCATCGGGCGTTCGCTGGACACGGTGGCGCTGGAACCCTCGCCCTTGCGCGACGAGGTGGCGCGCCTCACGCGCCGGCTGGTCGTGTTCGGCCTGATCGTCTGCGCGGTGCTGGTGGCGGTGTTCTGGCTGCTGCGCGGCACGCCGCTGCAGGCGCTGCTGGCGGGCATCACGCTGGCCATGAGCGTGCTGCCGCAGGAGTTCCCGGTCATCATGATCGTGTTCTTTGCGCTGGGTGCGCGCCGCATGGCCGCACGGCAGGTGCTCACACGGCGGCTCAACGCCATCGAGACGCTGGGGCAGACCACGGTGCTGTGCGTGGACAAAACCGGCACCCTGACGCAGAACCGCATGGCCGTGGCCGCGCTGTGCGCCAACGGCCATGCGCTGGACGTGCGCCAGCTGCCCCCGGGTGGCCTGCCCGAGCACTACCACGAGCTGCTGGAATACGCCGTGCTGGCCAGCGAGGTGGACCCCCACGACCCGATGGAGCAGGCCTTCCACCGCTTCGCGGGCACACACCTGGCGGATACGGAGCATCTGCACCCCGAATGGTCACTGGTGCGGGAGTACGAGTTGTCGCCTGTGCTGCTGGCCATGTCGCACCTGTGGCACGACGGCAGCGCCCCGCACCATGTGGTGGCCGCCAAAGGGGCGCCAGAAGCCATGGCCGACCTGTGCCACCTCGACCCCGAACGCCGCCAGGCCGTGGCCGATGAAGCCGCGCGCCTGGCCGAGCAGGGTTTGCGCGTGCTGGGCGTGGCCAAGGCGCGCCATCTGGCAGAACAGGCCTGGCCCGGCATCCAGCACGACTTCGACTTTGAGTGGCTGGGCCTGGTGGGCCTGGCCGATCCGCTGCGCCCCCAGGTGCCCGAGTCGGTACGGCAGTGCCAACGCGCGGGCATCCGCGTGGTGATGATGACCGGTGACCACCCGCAGACCGCCCGGCGCATTGCCGAGCAGGCGGGCATTGACGCCCGCGACGTGCTGACAGGTGACGACCTGGAGCGACTGGTGCCTGAAGAGCTGTCACACCGGCTGGGTACGGTGAGTGTGTTTGCCCGCGTGGCGCCTGCCCAGAAGTTGCTCCTCGTGCAGGCGCTCAAAGCCCGGGGCGAGGTGGTGGCCATGACGGGCGACGGCGTCAACGACGCGCCAGCGCTCAAGGCGGCGCACATCGGCGTGGCCATGGGGCAGCGCGGCACCGACGTGGCGCGTGAAGCCGCCGCGCTGGTGCTGCTCGATGACGACTTCGCCTCCATCGTGGACGCCATCCGCCTGGGGCGGCGAATCTACGCCAATTTGCGGCAGGCCATGCGCTACACGCTGGCCGTGCACGTGCCCATCATCCTGCTGTCCCTGCTGCCGCTGTTGCTGGGGCTGCCCCTGTTGCTGCTGCCGGTGCACATCGCGTTCCTGGAATTGGTGATCGACCCCTCCTGCTCGGTGGTGTTCGAGGCCCAGGAAGGCGCCCCCGGCCTGATGGAACAACCGCCCCGGCGCGCCAGCCAGCCGCTGCTGGTGGTGCCAGACATGGGGGCCGCGCTGTGGCAAGGCGCAGTCATCGCCCTGGGCGTAATGGCGGTGTACCTGCTGGCGCTGCACCTTGGCACCCCAGGCGGGCAGGCGCGCGCACAGGCCTTCGTGGCTCTGGTGGCGGCCAATGCCGCGCTGATCGCGCTGACGCGGGCCATGGCGCAAGGTTGGCGGCAGGGCTGGTTGCACTGGCCACCAGTCCAGCGCTGGGTGCTGGGCGTCACCTTCCTCGCACTGGCGGGTGTGGGCCTGTGGACGCCCGTGGCAGGTCTGTTCGGCTTTGCAGCCCTGGGCTTGGCGCAGTGGGCAGCGGCGCTGGCGGCGGGCGTGCTGTCGGTGGCTTTGCTGCAGGGGTTGTCGGCGTTCAGCCGAACCTGAGGAAGAGCTTGCTGTAGGGCGTTTTGAGCTTGCCCAAAGCGGCACGGGCAGCGCTGGCGTCCTGGCGCAGCAGGGCGTCCTTCAGTTGGGCCACGGATTGCTGCACGCCGCCCAGCAGTTCCTTGAACTCGGCTTGGTCGCGCAGCTGTGCCGGGGCTTTTGTCTGCAATTGGCTGGCCAAGTGTTCCAGCGCTCCGGTCTGTGCCATGACTGCCATGCGGCCCTCGGGCCGCTCCAGCGCGGCCGGGTCCTGGCCCAGCACATGTTCCATTACCTCGTGGTAGGCGTTCATGTGGTCGCTGTACACCACCACCTGATTGCGTTCGCGCAGCTGTGCCAGGATGTCGCGCACCTCTTCCAGTGAGTCGTGTGCGGCTGCCAGCTGCCCGGCCTGCACCTCGGCGGAGGCCTTGTCGTACACGGCAGCCACGTCTGCCAAAGAGCGGGCAAAGGCGGCGTCGCGGTCGTAAGGGGCGGGTGCCACCGTGAACTGGCGTGCCATCTGTGCCCAGGCCTGGCTGGCCTGTTCCACGGCCTGCCGCGATGCTTGTGCATCGCCCGTATTGGTACGGAACAGTGCTGCGCGGTAAGGCGCGTAAGCCGCCTGCATGGCATCGGTGAACGGGTCGGCGGCCCAGGCTGGGGCGGCCAGCGCCACGCAGGCCGATGCCATGCCAAGACCTTGCAGGAAGCGGTTTGCGCGGTTTTTCATGTTTTGCCTTTGACGAAGGTGAACAGCCCGTGGTTGACCAGGGCCACGCCCCAGCAGATCAGCGCCGTCCACCAGGTGTGACTGGGGTAGTGCGCGCCGCGCAGGGTCTGCGTCAGGCCCAGCAGCAAGCCCACGGAAAATACCCCTGCCAGCATACGCAATCCTCTTTGCCGTTGCAAGGCATCCTGGCTGGCCAGCCAGGGCAGTGCCAGCGCCAGAAAGGCCATCGCCGCTGACGCATGCCCCCCGGGAAAGCAGTTGCCGCCGCCGCCGTCGGCCAAGCCCCAGGACCAGTGCGACACATAGCTGGCCGGGCCGCCAAAGTCCTGCAGGTCCCAGGGGCAACTCGTCAGGCTGTGGCGTTTGATGGCGTTCACCGCCGCCAGCGCCAGCCCGGTGCCGGTGGCGATCTCGGCCCGCTGCCAGCGGCTCAGCTGGCGCAGCGGCCCCAGGGGCAGCCACACCATGGCTACCAGTAACAAAAAGGCCAGCGTGGCCAGCTGCCGCGCCACATCGTGCAGCACACGCTCCAGCAGCCACTGGTGGCGCAGGGCAAAACCGCTGCTGTCGGCCAGCCAGTGCATCACGGCGCGGTCCAGGCCGCTGGCGTCCCAGGCCAGGGTGGCGCCCAGCAGGGCAAACGATGCCAGCCACAGTTGGCGTGACAAGGGTTGGGGGCGGGGCAGGGCCAGGGTAGACATGCCCGCGATTGAAAGCGTACCGGGTTAAGCCAGCCTTAAAAATCCGCAGACAGGGTCACGGGCCTGGGTGAACTGAGACAATTCCCGCTGGAATACGCAGACCAAGGCGCCCGCGCGAGTCGGGCCAGGAGGAAACCCAGACCATGCGGGTGCTGATCGTGGAAGACGACGCGGGCATCGCCAGCGGCCTGGCGGCAACGCTCAAGGCCGCCGGCTACGCCGTGGACGTTTGCGGCACGCTGGGCCAGGCCAGCGCCGCCCTGGAAGTCGAGACCTTTGACCTGGTGCTGCTGGACCTCAACCTGCCCGACGGTGACGGCATCGACTGGCTGCGCCGTTTGCGCGCCAATGGCCAGTCCATGCCCGTGCTCATCATGACCGCCCGCGACGCGCTGCCGGACCGGGTGGCAGGGCTGGACCAGGGGGCTGACGACTACATCGTCAAACCCTTCGAACCCGAAGAGCTGCTGGCCCGCATGCGGGTGGCCTTGCGCCGCAGCGAGGGGCGGGCGTCTCCCTTGCTGCACCACGGCGACCTGGAGGTGGACCCGGCTGGCCGCACCGTGCGCCGCGCGGGCCAGCCCGTGACGCTGCGCGCCAAGGAGTTTGCGCTGCTGATGGTCTTGCTGCGCGCCAGCGGCCAGGTGGTGACGCGCCAGCGCCTGGAAGAGGCGCTTTACGGCTTTGACGAAGCACTGGAAAGCAACGCCCTGGAGGTGCACATGCACCACCTGCGGCGCAAGCTGGGTGACGGTCTGGTCAAGACCGTGCGTGGCGTGGGTTACTACGTGCCCCGGCCCGGGGCGGGGGGCGCCTGATGCAGGCCCTGCGCCCCGCCAGTGCACCGCGCCGTCTCTGGCGTTACCTGTGGGGCTGGACGCTGCTGACGCTGCTGACCATCTGGCTCACCTTGGCAGGGGTGTCGTACTACACCGGCGTGCACGAAGCCGAGGAAATCACTGACGGGCAGCTCGTCTCGGCCGCCGAACTCCTGTTGCGCCAGGCCGGGCTGGGAGAGTTGAACCCCTTTGACCTGACGCCGCAGCACATTGCCCGAAGCCCCTTTGTGAGCGGTTACACGCCGGAGTTGCGCGTCGTGGCCTGGGAGGGAGCTTCCCTGGCATGGGACACCCATGGCATGGCGCCCAGTCTGCCGCCGACGCTGGTGGCCGGACACCACACCCTGGTGTTGACCATCAAGGGCGATGTGCGCACCTGGCGTGTGTTCGTGGCCGACGCCGAAGGACCCGGCGCCGCACCGCGCAGGGTGGCTGTGATGATCGATACCCACCGCCACCGGGCCTTGGGGCGCGACATTGCCGAGCACATCGTGCGCCCCGCGCTGGTGCTGCTGCCTCTGGTGGCGCTGCTGCTGGCCTGGGCCATCCGGCGGGGGCTGCGTCCGCTCAACGAGTTGTCCAGCGCCATTGACACCCTGGACATGGATTCCGGGCAGACCCTGCCCGCGAGCCAGCCGTTCCGCGAGCTGACCAGCACGGTCCACGCCATCAATGCCCTGGTGGAGCGCTTGCAGGCGCAATGGCTGCGCGAGCGGCGCTTCACCTCCGACGTGGCACACGAACTGCGCACGCCCCTGGCGGCCATGGTCTTGCAGGCCCACCTGGCCCGTGAGGGCGACTCCGAGGATGTGCGCGCCACCGCCTTGCGCCAGATAGAGCATGACGCCCTGCGCGCTGGCCGCATCCTGTCGCAGCTGCTGGATCTTGCCAGGGTGCAGGGGCTCGAAGTTGGGGCCGAGCAGCCAGTGGACCTGTGCGCGCTGGCGCGCCAGGTGATCAGCGAGTACGTGCCCCAAGCGCACGAACTGGGGCAGGAACTGTGGCTGGAGGCTCCCGAGCCTGCCGTGAAGGTGCCTGGTCGGGCCGCCATGCTGGAGCTGGCACTGCGCAACCTGGTGGACAACGCCTTGCGCCACACCCCGGCGGGCACGCAGGTGGAAGTGCGGCTGGCGCCGGGTGAGGGTGGGGCGGTGGAGCTGTCCGTCAGTGACGACGGGGCCCGCCAAGGCCCGCAGAGCAGTGCCCGCCCGGGCATGGGTGTGGGCTTGACGCTGGTGCAGCGCATCGTCGACGCGCACGGCATCCAGCTGCGTCAGGACCAGGGCATTCCACCCTTCACCACACGCTATGCACTGGTCTGGCCAGCCAGCGCAGAGCAGCGTTAATCCTGCGATAAGGCTGGCCCAGAAGAATCGCGGCAGTTCTCTGCCCGTCCTTCACACATGCCCCCTGTTTCCCTCGCGCAGGCCTCCGCGCGCAACCCTTGGCACCCTACCGCCTTGCTGACCGTGCTCGCCCTTTGGCTGGCCACCCTGGGTAACCTGCCGCTGTGGCTCGCCCTTTGGGCACAGCCCGAAAGCCATGGCTGGCGTGCCATGTTCACGCTCTCTGCCTGGGCGCTCGTGCTGCTGGCTATCACGCTCACGTTCCTGTCTCTGTGGGTCTGGCCGCGCTGGCTCAAGCCCGCAGGGCTGGTGTTGCTCCTTACCGCGGCTGTGGCCAGTTACTTCATGCAGACTTATGGCGTGGTGATCGATTCCACCATGTTGGCCAACGCGCTCAACACCGATGCTGCCGAGGTGCGCGACCTGCTCTGCGGCACCATGGCGGTGGCTGTGCTGGCGGGTGTGGTTTTGCCTGGCTGGTGGTGGTGGCGCCAGCCGGTCCGGTCCGTGCCGCTGCGCCGCCTGCTGCCGCGCCAGCTGGGTGTGGGCCTGCTGGCGCTGCTGGCCGCCATCGTGCTGTTGTGGCTGTCCTTTCAGGACCTGGCGTCCCTCATGCGCAACCACAAGCCCTTGCGCTACATGATCAACCCGTTCAACACCGTCTACGCTGTCACGCGGCATGCCGTGGGCCGCGCGGCGCATGCCCAGCAGCCCCTGCTTCCTCTGGGGCAGGACGCCACGCTCGGCGCGGCGGCGGATGGTGGCGACAACGCCCCTCTCATCGTGCTGGTGGTGGGGGAGACCGCCCGCGCCGCCAACTTCGGCCTGGGGGGCTATGCGCGCGACACCACCCCACGTCTGGCGGGGCTGCGCGACGGAGGACAGCTGGTTTACTTCCCCAACGTCAGCTCCTGCGGCACCAACACCCAGACGTCGGTGCCCTGCATGTTCTCGGGCCAGGGCCGTGCCCGGTACGACGCCGACATGCGCCAAGAAAACCTGCTGGACGTGCTGCAGCGAGCAGGGCTGGCCGTGCTGTGGCTCGACAACCAGTCTGGCTGCAAAGGCGTTTGTGATCGCGTCCCACACGCCGATACCCGCACGCTCAACGTTCCGGGCCTGTGCGAGGGTGGCGAGTGTTTCGACGAAGTGATGCTGCGCGAACTGCCCGGTCAGCTGGAGAAACTGGAGCCGGAACGGCGTGCCCGAGGCACCGTCGTCGTGCTGCACCAGATGGGCAGCCACGGCCCCGCGTATTACAAGCGCACCCCAGCCAACTTCAAGCCCTTCGGCCCCGAATGCACCAGCGCCACCCTGCAACAGTGCCCGCCGCAGCAGCTCGTAGACGCCTACGACAACACCATCCGCTACACCGACCACTTCCTGGCCGAAACCATCGCCTGGCTGCGCGAACAAAAGCGCCCTGCCGTGCTGTATTACGTGTCGGACCATGGCGAGTCCCTGGGCGAAAAAGGCCTGTACCTGCATGGCATGCCCTACAGCATGGCCCCCCGGGAGCAGACCCATGTGCCCATGGTGATGTGGTTCTCGCCCGCCTGGGAGGCGCGCCGTGCCGATGCCGCCAGGTGCGCCGCCAAGGTCTCGGACCGGACGTGGTCGCACGACAACCTGTTCCACACCCTGCTGGGCCTGGCTGGGGTGCAGACCAGCGTTCACGACGCAGCGCAGGACATTCTCGCGGGCTGCCGATAGACCAACGATGGCGGGTTGGGGCGGATGCCCGGCGCCGCCGGAGTCGCCTGCGCGACGGTCACATGCAGGAAAACCCTGTTGCCGGGCGGGCTTGCCGGGCCTAAGGTAGATTGATATTTGTCAATCGCCTTTGCGCAGCAACACCATGCCCATCGAACTGTATCTGGTCGGGTTCGCCGGCCTGGCCCTTTTTGGCCTGTTCCTTTACCGTTGTGTCGGTCTTGGCGGCCCGCTGCCCCACACAGAGGCCACGCACAACGACGCTCCCGCGTCCGGCGCGCAACAGTCCTGACCGGCGGACGCGCACGCGTCCCCCTGATTGGACGGTGCCGGGCCGCCTGAGGGCCCGGCAGATCTGTCTTACTTCATGTAACTCGGCAGCCACAGGGAAATCGCCGGTACGGCGATCAGCACGCCCAGCCGCACGATGTCCGCCACCACGAAGGGCCACACGCCGCGGTATATCGCCGTCAGCTTCACGTCCTTGAGCAGGGCGTTGATGACGAACAGGTTCAGTCCCACCGGGGGCGAGATCAGCCCGATCTCCACGATCGTCACGATCAGGATGCCGAACCACACCGGATCGAACCCCAGCCCGACGATGATGGGGAAGAACACGGGGATTGTCAGCAGCACGATCGCCAGCTCCTCCATCACCATGCCCAGCAGCAGGTAGATGGCCATCATCACCACCACCACCATGATCGGGTGAGGGCTGAACTGCAGGACAAAGTCCTTCAGGTCCGCCGGCATGGTGGTGAAGTTGATGAAGTTGGTGAAGATCATCGCGGCGATCAGGATGGTGAACAGCATCGCCGTCGTGCGGGCGCTTTCCACCAGGATCTCCAGCAGCAGCCGCGGTGTGAGTGTGCGGCGCAGCAGCGCGAAGAAGAACGCGCCTGCCGCACCCACGCCAGCCCCCTCGGTGGCGGTGAACACGCCGCCATAAATGCCCCCGATGACCAGCAGGAACAGCAGTGCCACGCCCCAGATGTTGCGCACCGCGGCCAGCCGTTCGGCCCAGGTGTGACGCTCGGCGGGCGGGCCGGCACTCGGGTCGCGCCACGTCACTACCACCACCGCCAGGCACAGCAGTGCCACGGCCACGATGCCCGGGAGAATGCCTGCGATGAAGAGCTTGCCAATGTTGGTTTCGGTGATGATGCCGTAGATCACCAGGATGGTGGACGGCGGGATCAGGATGCCCAGGGTGCCGCCCGAGGCGATGGCGCCGGTGGCCAGCGTGTCGCTGTAGCCATGCTTGCGCATTTCCGGGTAGGCCACGCGTGCCATGGTGGCTGCCGTGGCGATGGACGAGCCGCAGATGGAGCCAAACCCTCCGGAGGCGATGATGCTGGCCATGGCCAGCCCCCCAGGCCGGTGACCGACGAAGGCATTGGCGGCCACGAACAGTTCGCGTGCCATGCCCGCGCGCGCCACGAAGTTGCCCATCAGCACGAACAGGGGCACCACGGACAGCACATAGGCAAAGCCCGTTTCGAAGACCACCTGGCTGACACCTGCAAAAGCGGGTGCCCACCCGCGCATCAGCCCCAGGCCCGCGACGCCAGCGATCGTCATGGCCACGGCCAGCGGAATCCGCAGAAAGGCCATCACGAAGACGGCCACGAAACCCAGCAACGCCTCTGTCATGATGACTCCCCCCCCGCGTGTGCGTGGTGTGCCTGCACCGAGGGCGGGAGCACGAACACGAAGAAAAGGTGGACCAGGGCCGTTACCAGCAGCATGGCCGCCATCAGGTAGGCCACCGGGGCCATGGGCAACTGCAGATGCGACGTCACGTCACCGTAGTCCGCGAAGCGGTCGCCGCGCTTGACCAGCAGATGCGCCAGAAAGGCGAACACCACACTCGAAACCAGATGCACCAGCCGGTGCTGGATGCCCTTGAAAGCCCGGGGAATCAGGGCGTCCAGCGAGTCGAAGACCACGTGTTCATTGCGCCACGACACCAGAGGCAGGGCACCGAAAATCACCATCACCATGAGGATTTCGGTGATCTCCAGCCCGCCGGGCACGGAGTTGTTGAAGAACTTGCGGCCGCTCACATCGACCAGTGTGAGCCACATGATGGCGAACAGTGCACCGGCGGACAGCAGTCCGCACGACCAGTGCAGCAGGCGTTCCAGAGACTTGACCATGGGTTTGCGCAGAGCAGGAACAGAAAAAAGCCAGCGGGGCACGAAAGGCCGGCCACCGCTGGCTGAAGCAGGGACGAACGCCCCTGTTACTTCACCTTGCCGATTTCAGCACGGAACTCGGCAAGCACGGCCTTGGCGTTCTTCAGGCCCTTGGCCTCGGCGGCGGCAGCCCATTTGTCTTCCAGGCCGGCCTGCTTGGCGCGCACCTCGTTGATGAACGCTTCGCTGGCCTGGATGCGGGCGACGCCCTGGTCCTTCTGGGCACCGTCGCGAGAAGCCTTGTCCAGGGCATCCCAGCCCTGGCCGAAGACGCGTGCGGCGTACTCGCCCGAGAGCTTGTCCACCGCGGCCTTCTGCTCAGCGCTCAGGCTCCTGTACTTGTCCTGGTTCATCATGAAGACGAAGCTGGTGTTGTACAGGCCACCGGGGAAGGTGGTGGCGTGCTTGATCATGTTCAGCTTGAAGGACGCCACCGACTCATCGGGGAAGAAGGTGCCGTCCATGACGCCCGTGGACAGCAGTTCGTAGGATTCCGGTGCGGGCTTGAGGGTGGTGTTCCAGCCCATGGCCTTGGACAGTTCGTTGATGTTGCCGCCGCCGATGCGGAACTTCAGCGACGACGCATCCGCCGCGGATGTCACCGGCTTCTTGCTGTTGAAGATGATGCCGGGCCCGTGGGTGAACACGCCCAGTACCTTCACGCCGCGGTGTTCGCCCAGGGGAGCGAAGTGCTTGCTGTAGATGCGCTGGTAGGCCACCGACGTCGCTTCGGCACTGTCACCCAGGAAGGGGAATTCCGCCACCTGCGTGAACACGAAGCGGCCCGGGGTGTAACCGTCTACGGTGTAGGAAATGTCGGCCAGCCCGTCGCGCACGGCATCGAACGTGCCGGGGGCTGCGGCCACCCCCTTGGGCAGGATGTTGCATTTGATCGTGCCCTTGGCCTCCTTCTCGAGCGCCTCGCACCATTTCTGCTGGCTCATGCTCAAGGTGTGCGTGGGCGGCAGCCAGCTTGACACCGTCAGCACGGTCTGGGCAAAAGCGGTGGAAGTGCCAGCCAGGGCCAGTGCAGCGGCAACTGCGCGAAGTTTCATTTCTGTCTCCGTTGGGTATGTGAATCAAAGCGATACAAATGACCAAGCCTTAAGTTGAGACTTGTAACGGATGACTGTAGGCCAGGACGCCGTGGATGCACACCCAGACTTACCCTGAAGAAGTGCAGGGACAAAAAAAATCCCGACCCTAAAGGGGCCGGGATGGAAGCCTTTTTGCTGTCACACACAAAGGCACCCGCTCAGGGAGGAAAAGCGGGGAGCTGTCACAGACAGCCCGAATTGAGTATAGACGAGTCAGCAAAAAAAACAAGATATCTGACCAAAAAATTTTCCAAATGATATCAATATCATTTTTTTGGGATGGCCGATGCACAAGGCCAACGGTCGCTGACCGTCACTCCCCAGTCGAGCATCCGGCGGCGAAGGCGAAGCACAGCGCGGTCCTTGCTCAGCAGCGTGGTGCGTTGGTGCATCGCCAGATCTACGAAGACCTGGTCGTCCGGGTCGTCACAGCGCAGCACGTGCCGCGGGGGTACATCCACCAGCTGTGCCTGTTGTCGGATCTGTCCCAGCACCGTGGTGAGATCCCGTCCACCATCCAGGAGGCGCTGGGCCACGGCGGGGTAGGTCAGCACACGGGCCAGCTCGTCCAGCATGGGCTCGCAGGCGAGCCACTGGCAGTGGCCTGCCGCCAGCGCCTCGCGCAGCGCGGCGGCGCGCGGGTCGTCGAACGCCCACAGGTCCAGCACCCAGTTGGTGTCGATGACGAGCCGGGTCATTCGCTGGCAGGGGCGCCCGGCGCGCGGGCAGAGCCCGCGATCAGGTCAAAGCGGAAGAGCCGGCATTCAATCGGGCCGTTCCACAGTGGCACGCGGCGCGATTCCTTGAAGCGCATCTTGCCGGGCAGCTTCAGGTCGGGGGTGAGCAGCCAGGCGCTCCAGCCCGCGTAGTGCTTTTTCCAGTGGGCGGCGAGCTGGGCGAAGAAGTCGGTGTTTTCGCCGCCCTCGGCGAACTGGGCCGTTTCGCGGCCCACGGTGCGTGTCATGGGGCGGCCGGCCTGTGCGCGCTGTTCGGCGCGCTGGCCCGCCACGCCAGCGGCGGCAATGCGCTCGCCATAGGGCGGGTTGAGCAGCATCACACCCGGCGCGGCGCTGGGGGGCATGCGTTGCAGGGCGTCGCCGCCGCGCAGTTCGATGGCGTGGGCCACCCCGGCTCGCTCGGCGTTGCGGCGGGCAAAGTCCACCATGCGGAAAGCCACGTCGCTGCCGAAGATGAAGGGCGCGCTGCCAGCGGGCAGTTTCTTCTCGGCGGCCTGTGCCTCCTGCTTGAGTACCTGCCACACATGTGCCTGGTAGGGCATGAGCTTTTCAAAGGCAAAGCGGCGCTGTCGTCCGGGCGCAATGTTCAAGGCGATCTGAGCCGCTTCGATGGGAACGGTGCCGCTGCCGCAGCAGGGGTCGTACAGCGGCACGGGCTGGCCGTTTTCATTCCAGCCGGTCCAGCCGGTGGCGGCAATCATGGCGGCGGCCAGCGTTTCCTTCAGTGGGGCGTCACCCTTGTCTTCACGCCAGCCGCGCTTGAACAGGGGTTCGCCCGAGGTGTCCACGTACACCGTCACGTCGTCCTTGGTCAGGTGGGCAAACACGCGCACGTCGGGGCGGGCGGTGTCCACGCTGGGGCGTGCGCCGCGCTTGTCGCGCAGGCGGTCGCAGATGGCGTCCTTCACGCGCAGCGCGGCAAAGTTCAGGCTCTTCAGTGGGCTGTGCTGCGCGGTGATCTCAACCTTGATGGTCTCTTTCGGTGTGAACCAGATCTCCCAGGCCACGCCGTGGGCGGCGGCGTAGATGTCCTGCTCGCTGCGGTAGGGCTGGCGTGCCAGGCGCACCAGCACGCGCTGGGCCAGGCGGCTGTGCAGGTTGAGCTTGAGGGCGTCACGCCAGCTGGCGTTCACCTCCACGCCGCCGCGCGAGCGCTGCATGGCGGTGTCTGGCAGGCCGGTGACGCGCTGCACCTCGGCGGCCAGAAAGTCTTCCACGCCAGCGGCGCAGGGCAGGAAAAGGGTCAGTGCATTCATTGGTCAAATATCGGTCAGATGGCTTTGCGCAGGTTGGCTGGCGCAATGCGCAGCGATTCGCGGTACTTGGCCACGGTGCGCCGCGCGCACTCGATGCCTTGTTCCTTGAGCATGTCGGAAATCTGGTTGTCGCTCAACGGTTTCTTGGGGTTCTCGCTGGCGACGAACTGCTTAATGAGGGCGCGCACGGCGGTGCTGGAGGCATTGCCTCCCGTTTCGGTGCCCAGCGCCGAGCCGAAGAAGTACTTCAGTTCGTAGGTGCCGAAGGGCGTGGCCATGTACTTGGCGGTGGTCACGCGGCTGATGGTGGACTCGTGCAAGCCCAGCTCGTCGGCAATCTCGCGCAGCACCAGCGGGCGCATGGCCAGTTCACCGTGCATGAAGAAGTTGCGCTGGCGCTCGACAATGGCGCTGGCCACGCGCAGGATGGTGTCGAAGCGCTGCTGGATGTTCTTGATGAACCAGCGCGCCTCCTGCAGCCGCTGCTGCATGCCTTGGGCGTTTTCGCCGCGCTGGCCGCGCATGGCGTTGGCGTAGATGTCCTGCACGCGCAGGCGCGGCATCACGTCGGGGTTGAGCTGCACCTTGAAGCCCCGGCCAGCGGCGGTCACGATCACGTCGGGCACGACCACGTTGCGCTGCACGTCGGCAAAGCGGCGCCCGGGCTTGGGTTCGAGCCGGGCGATCAGCGCCAGTGCCGCGCGCACGAGTTCGTCGCCGCAGCCGCACAGGCTGCTCAGGCGCTTGACGTCGCGCTTGGCCATCAGCTCCAGCGGCTGTTCGCAGATGCTCAGCGCGGCGCGGGCCTCTGGGGTGTTGCGAAGTTCCAGGATCTGCAGCTTCAGGCATTCGGCCAGGTCGCGCGCGCCCACGCCTGCGGGCTCCATGTTGTGCAGCCAGTGCAGCGCGGTCTGCAGCAACTGGTGCAGTTCCTCCTGCCGGGCCAGACGCTCGTCGCCCTGCAGCGTGCGCCCGCGCGCCTGTTCCTCCTGGGCGAGCACGGCGTCGGCCAGTTCGGCCAGGGGTTCGATCAGGTAGCCGTCCTCGTCGAGCGACTCGATGACGAAATACAGTGCGGCGCGCTCGTCGTCGTTCAGGCGCAGGGCCAGGGCTTGTTCGTGCAGGTGCGCGGGCAGGGTGATGTGCTCGCTGGCCAGATCGGCGGCGCTGACGTCTTCGTCGTCGTCGCGCGCGCCGTTGCGCGGCGGGGCGTCGCCACCCCATTCGCTGTCGTCGGGCGTGAATTCCACGCTACCGTCGCCTTCCCAGCTTTGCTCCAGCGGTGTCGCGTCTTCCAGGGGTTCGCTGGACACGTCGGCGGCCGTGTCCGGGCTGCCTGCGGCGGGGGCCTCACCGCTTGCCCACTCGCTTACCTGGTCGCCCAGGCTGGGCGTGGCATCCACCTGGGCCACGCCGAAGTCCTCGCGCTCGGCCGTTTCCGTGTCCCGTTCCAGGAAGGGGTTTTCGTCGAGCATCTGCTCGACTTCCTGGGCCATCTCCAGCGTGCTCAGCTGCAGCAGGCGGATGGATTGCTGCAGCTGCGGCGTGAGCGCCAGATGCTGCGAGACGCGTAAAGACAGGCCCTGCTTCATGCCGGCCTTACATGCGGAAGTGTTCGCCGAGGTAGACGCGGCGCACGTCGGCGTTGTCCACGATCTCGGCCGGGGTGCCCTGGGCCAGCACGTGGCCGTCGCTGATGATGAAGGCGCGGTCGCAGATGCCCAGCGTCTCGCGCACGTTGTGGTCGGTGATAAGCACCCCGATGCCACGCGCCTTGAGGAAACCGATGATGCGCTGGATCTCGATCACGGCGATGGGGTCGATGCCGGCAAAGGGTTCGTCCAGCAGGATGAAGCGGGGGTTGGTGGCCAGCGCGCGGGCGATTTCCACACGACGGCGCTCACCGCCCGACAGCGCGGGGGCCGGTGAGTGGCGCAGGTGTTCCACGTGCAGGTCTTCCAGCAGCTGGTCGAGCCGCGTGGCAATCTCGGGTTCGCTCAGGGCACGGCCCTGGGCGTCGGTTTGCAGCTCGAGCACCGCACGCACGTTCTGTTCCACCGTGAGCTTGCGGAAGATCGAGGCCTCCTGCGGCAGGTAGCCCAGGCCCAGGCGGGCACGGCGGTGTATGGGCAGGTCTTCGATGGATTGTCCGTCGAGGGTGATGTGGCCGTCGTCGGCCCGCACCAGGCCCACGATCATGTAGAACGACGTGGTCTTGCCTGCGCCGTTGGGGCCGAGCAGGCCCACCACTTCGCCGCTGCGCACTTCCAGTGAAACGTCCTTCACCACCAGGCGCTTGCCATAGCTCTTGCGCAGCCCGCGCGCTTGCAGCCGGCTGTCGGATGCGCTGGCCGCCGTCACGGGCGGGTCTCCATCCGGGGGCTGGGTTGCAGGGGGCGGGTGTTGGGGGCCGGGGCCGCGGGAGGCGCAGCCGTGGCGGAATTGGGGGTGAGCACGGCGCGCACGCGGCCCGAGGGGTTTTCGGGGGTGCGGTTGGGGCTGCCACCGTCGACCGAGAACGTTTCGGACTTGTTGTCGTAGATGATGACGCCGCCACTGGTCTGGTCGTTGAGCGTAGCGCCCTTGAAGCGGCGCAAGACCGCCTGGCCGGTGAACTTCACCGTGTCTGCCTGGCTGTCGTAGTCGATGCGCTGGGCCTCGCCCTCGATGAATTCCTGCAGGCCTTCGCGCTTCTGGCGGAAAAAGGCCAGCTTGTCCTTGCCGCCGGTCACCGTGCCGAACTGGTTGCCCTGGGGGTCCTGTCTGACGTCGACCTGGTGGCCGCGGATGACGATAGTGCCCTTGGTGATGACGACGTTGCCGGTGAACACACTGGTCTGCCGCGCGTCGTCGTAGCGCAGGGCATCTGCCTCGACGTTCATGGGCTGGAGGCGGTCTGCGCGTTCGGCGTGGGCGGGCAGCCAGGCAATGGCCGCCACGGCCAGCAGCACGCCACCGAGCAGCGGACGGGTTGGCAGGGGGCGGTTTGAGGACATGGTGGCTAGAGGCACGAAACTTGCATTTAGAGAATGCAACGATTGTAGCCACCCCCTGCGGGGTTTGTGGCGGGGCGTGCCGGCATGCCCCGTGCAAACGCTGGTGGAGTCGTCAGCCCTTGCGGGTTTCGGCGATCAGTGCATTGGCGATCTGAACCGTGCGCGCGGCCTGGCCCGGCACGTAGAAGCGCCCGGCAATGCCCAGGGCGGGGGTGCCCTCCACCTCGTAGGCTTCCTGCAGCTGGGTGGCGCGCTTGACCTTGCCCGTGACGCCGAAGGAGTTGAAGGTCTGGGTGAACTGGGTCTTGTCCACGCCCTGCTTGGCCACCCAGTCGGCGATGTTGTCGAGCTTGCTGAGCCGCTCGTTCCCTTCGTGGATGGCCTTGAACACCTTGTCGTGCAGGGCGTCGAGCTTGCCCATGGCCTCCAGCGCGTAGTAGAAGCGCTGCAGGGGTTCGAAGGCAGCGTTGAAGCCCACCGGCGTGCGCTTGACGACGACGTTGGCGGGCAGGGTCTTCATCCACTCCTTCATCACCGGTTCAAACCGGTAGCAGTGCACACACGAGTAGGAGAAGAATTCGAGCACCTCGATCTGGCCTGACGGGGCGTCCACCGGCACCGGGCGGGCCAGGCGGCGGTAGTCGCTGCCGTCCTTGAAACCGCCAATCTGGGCCCAGGCCATCCCGCTCCAGCCTGCAGTAGCCAATGCGCCAGCGCCTGCCAGGGCACGGGAGAATTCACGTCGTTGCATCTTGTTACGCTCCATCGGTAAGAAAAAGGCCGCATGCGCGGCCAGGCTTTGGGCTGTTGGGTTCACCACCTGCCGGGAAAGTTCCAGCGGGCCGGCATGGTCAGCGCTGCACCCGGACCAGCGTGTTCTCGACGTTCTGGCCATTGAGCCGCTCCTGCATCACGTCGGCTTCCACTTTTTTCTCGAAAGGTCCGATCCGCACGCGGAACACCGGCTTGCCGGCCTGTTCGCGCTCGGTGATCCTGGCGTCGAAGCCCAGCATGGCCAGGCGGGCGCGCTGGGCTTCGGCCTCGTCCGGCCCGCGGAACGCGCCGGCCTGCACGTAATAGACGAAGGGGTCAGGCTGGGGCGCCGCTTCGACGGTCGGCACCTGGCCGGGGCTGGTGGCGGTGCGTGACTGGATCAGTTCACCCAGCGGGTCGCCCTTGCCGGTAGCAGGGGCTTGAGCGGGCGCAGGCGCGGGGGCCGGTGCAACGGCCGTGGCGTCGGGCGCTGGCGCGGTGGCGTCGGGTGACGGGGCCGCCACAGGTTTGCCCCCGAGCGTGGCGTTGGGATTCCAGTCGCGGTTGCGTTCCTTCTCGATGGCTTCCTGGTCGGGTTTGCGCTGCACGCCGCGGTCGACAAAAGGCGCCGGAACCTTGGTGATGTACACGGCCACGGCCAGGGCCACGCCCAGTCCGACGATCAGCCCGACGATGAACCCGACGAGCGTTCCACCTGCTTGTTTCTTCATGTGCATTTACATCTTCCGCGGCGCGCTTACCCCGAGCACCGCCAAGCCATTGTGCAACACCTGCGCGGTGGCTGCCACCAAGGCCAGGCGGGCACGCTTGACGGCCTCGTCGTCGACCAGAATGCGTTCGGCGTCGTAGTAGCTGTGGTACGCGGCAGCCAGTTCGCGCAGGTAGAAGGTCACGTCGTGCGGGGCGAAGTCCTGCGCGGCGGCGGTCAGCATCTCGGGGTACTTGGCCAGTTGCAACATCAGCGCCTGGGCCTGCGGGCCCTCCAGCGCGCCCAGATCGGCGTCTTTCAGGCTGGCGACGTCGCCACCCCAGGACGCCAGCACCGAGCAGATGCGCGCGTGGGCGTACTGCACGTAGAACACCGGGTTGTCGTTGTTCTGCTGGATGGCCAGGTCCACATCGAAGGTGTATTCGGTGTCGGGCTTGCGGCTGAGCAGGAAGAAGCGGACGGCGTCCTTGCTGGTCCACTCGATCAGGTCGCGCAGCGTCACGTAGCTACCCGCGCGCTTGCTGATCTTCACCTCCTCGCCGCCACGCATCACGCGCACCATGGTGTGCAGCACGTAGTCGGGGTAGCCCTGGGGAATGCCCACGCCTGCTGCCTGCAGGCCCGCGCGCACCCGCGCGATGGTGCCGTGGTGGTCGGTGCCCTGGATGTTGATGACCTTGGTGAAGCCGCGCTCCCACTTGGTGATGTGGTAGGCCACGTCGGGCACGAAGTAGGTGTAGCCGCCGTCGCTCTTGCGCATGACGCGGTCTTTGTCGTCACCGTAGTCGGTGGACTTGAGCCACAGCGCGCCGTCCTGCTCGTAGGTCTTGCCCGCGTCCACCAGCTTCTTCACGGTCTGCTCCACGCGGCCGCTGGTGTACAGGCTGGACTCCAGGTAGTACTGGTCGAACTTGACCTGGAAGGCTTGCAGGTCCAGATCCTGCTCGTGGCGCAGGTAGGCCACGGCGAACTGGCGGATGCCGTCCAGGTCGCTCGCGTCGCCGCTGGCGGTGAACTCGCGGTCGTCGGCCTTGACGGTCTTCCTGGCCAGGAAGTCGTTGGCAATGTCCTGGATGTAGTCGCCGTTGTAGGCGGCCTCAGGCCACTCGCCGTCGCCGGGCTTAATGCCCTTGGCGCGCAGCTGGGTGGAATTGGCCAGTGTTTCGATCTGCACGCCCGCGTCGTTGTAATAGAACTCGCGGTGCACGTTCCAGCCCTGGGTCTCGAACAGGTTGCAGATGGCGTCGCCCAGCGCGGCCTGACGGCCGTGGCCCACGTGCAGCGGGCCGGTGGGGTTGGCGGAGACGAACTCCACCAGCACGCGCTGACCGTTGTCCTTCTGTTGACCAAAAGCGGTGCCTGCGGCCAGCACCTCACGCACCACTTCCTGCTTGGCGGCAGGCTTGAGCTTGATGTTGATGAAGCCGGGGCCAGCGATTTCGATGGCATCCACCCAGCGCTGGTAGGCGGGTTGCGCGTTCAGTGCGTCCACCAGGGCCTGCGCCACCTGGCGCGGGTTCTGCTTGAGCGGCTTGGCCAGTTGCATGGCAGCGGTGCAGGCGTAGTCGCCATGGGCAGCCACCTTTGGGCTTTCGAAAACGGGGGCGGGCGCGGTGTCGCCGGCGAGCGCGCGCAAGGCGTCGCCCAGCCCGGCCAACAGGTCTTGTTTGATTTGCAGCATGGGGGAGATTTTAGGCGGGCGGGTCGCCAGCTGCTGATTGCCGCAAAACACCCGCTGCCTGCTTCACCGCAGCCGTGAGCCGCTGGGCCGACACGGGTTCGCGCGCCCAGTGCTGCCAGTACAGCGCCACGTCCACGGTGGCGCCGGGCAGTACCTCTACCAGTTCGGGGCGGCCAAGGCGGCGCGCTAGGTGGTGTTCGGGCACCATGCCCCAGCCCAAACCGAGTTCGATGGCCGTCTCGAAGGCGTCCACGGCGGGGGCGTAGTGGCGCGGGTAGCTGGCCTGGCGCAGGCCAAAGTGCTGCTCCAGAAAGGCGTCCTGCAGGGCGTCCTTGCGGTTGAAGATGATGGCGGGCTGCGCCAGCAGCTTGTGGGGGGAGACGCGGCCCTGCGGGGTCAGGCACTTCTGAGCCACGGCTGGCGCGGCCACACAGCGGTATCGCATCACGCCCAGGGGTTCGGCCACGCAGCCGCGCATGGCCTGGGACAAGGTGGTGACGCAGCCCATCACCTCGCCGCTTTTCAGCGCATCGTGGGTGTGGTCCTGGTCGTCGATGACGATGTCCAGCAACAGCCGGTGGCGCTGCAGGGTGGCCGCCACGCCGGGTACGAACCAGCTGGCGACGGAGTCGGCGTTGATGGCCACGCCCAGGGTCTGCCAGGCCTTGCCGCGCCCGCTGCCTGAGGCCCCGGCGGGGCCTTGCAGGCCAGCCAGCAGGTCGGCTTCCATCATCTGCACCTGTTTGGCGTGGGTGAGCAGCGCCTGCCCTGCAGGTGTGGCGCGCACCTGCTTGCCGCGCACCAGCAGACGCTGGCCCAACTGGTCTTCCAGCGCCTTCACGCGCAGCGAGACGGCGGCCAGCGTCAGGTGCAGCGACTGGGCCGCAGCGCGAAAGCTGCCTTGCTCGACAACGGCGTTGAGGGCTTCAAGTTGGCGGGGGTCGAGCATGGCTTGAGTAAAACTTGACCGATCAGGAAAAAGATCGGTTCAGTTTAAACCTGCCCTTGGTGATTCAAGCTGCACCCACCAGCGGCAACCCGCTGTGGTCCTTCAGCGCCACGCCGGTCTGCCCCAGGCGCAGACCTTCGCGCACCAGCCAGGCCAGGCGGCCAGCGGCGGTGCTCACGTCCTGCCCCGCCGGGCGGACGTTGGAGATGCAGTTGCGCTGCGCGTCGGTGCAGCCCACGCGGGGGGCGATCGTCAGGTAAATGCCCACGCTGTCGGGCGAACTCAGCCCCGGGCGTTCGCCCACCACCATGGCCACCATGCGGGCGCCCAGTTGCTCGCCCACCTCGTCGGCCACGGCCACGCGGGCCTGCTGCACCACCACGGGCGGCGCCAGTGTCACGGTGCCGTCAAGGGCTTGCCTGATGGCGCGCAGCAGCGGCGCTGCGTGGCGCTGAATGCCCAGGGCCGACAGGCCGTCACCCACCACCAGGGCCAGGGTGGGGGCGGCCTGCCCTTCGCGGCACTGGGCCAGGCGTTCCAGGCTGGCGTCGTCCAGGCGGCGGCCCAGGTCCGGGCGCAGCAGGTACTCGTGCCGGTCGTGGGCGCGGCTGTGCAGCAGCAGGGGGGCGGGCCAGCCGTCGGCTTGCAGTTCGGCGCACAGGGTGCTGGTGTCCAGCGGCAAGTGGATGGCGTCGCGCGCCTGGGCATGTGCCAGCGAAAACTCCAGCACCTCGCGCGTGGGCAGGCTCACGCCGCTGCGCCCCAGTGCGATGCGTGCGGGGGTGTGCCGCTTCAGGTGGAACCAGGGGTCGGGCAGTGGCGGAGGCGTTTCGTTGGCTGCCAGCTCCAGCGGGTCGGGTGCCACGACTTCAAGTTTCATGCAGCCTCCGGCAGGGTCCACAGCGTGTGGGGCAGGGCGGGCTGGCGGCCAGGGGGCCGCAGGCGGCCCGTTGCGTCGGTCACGCCCACGCGCTGGAGCCAGGCCTCGAATTCGGGCGCGCGTTTCAGGCCCAGCATCTCGCGCAGCACCAGCGCGTCGTGGAAGGATGTGCTCTGGTAGTTCAGCATCACGTCGTCCGCGCCGGGCACGCCGATCAGGAAGTTCAGCCCCGCCGTGGCCAGCAACACCATCAGGTTGTCCATGTCGTCTTGGTCGGCTTCGGCGTGGTTGGTGTAGCAGATGTCGCAGCCCATGGGCAGGCCCAGCAGCTTGCCGCAGAAGTGGTCTTCCAGCCCGGCGCGGGTGATCTGCTTGCCGTCGTACAGGTATTCCGGGCCGATGAAGCCCACCACCGTGTTCACCAGCAGTGGCCGGTAACGGCGCGCCACGGCGTAGGCGCGCGCCTCGCAGGTCTGCTGGTCCACCCCGTGGTGGGCGTTGGCCGACAAGGCGCTGCCCTGGCCGGTTTCAAAGTACATCACGTTGCTGCCCAGCGTGCCGCGGCCCAGGGCGTGGGCCATGGCGTGGGCCTCGTCCAGCAAGGCCAGGCTGATGCCGAAGGAGCGGTTGGCCCCTTCGGTGCCCGCAATGGACTGGAACACCAGGTCCACCGGCGCGCCCATGCTCATGGCCTGCATGGTGTTGGTCACGTGCGTCAGCACGCAGGTCTGTGTGGGTATGGCACCGCGCTCCAGCACCTCAGCCAGCACGTGGTTCAGGCGCACCAGATCAGGCACGCTGTCCGACACGGGGTTGATACCCACCACCGCGTCGCCCGCGCCGTGCATCAGCCCGTCGATCATGCTGGCCACGATGCCAGCCGGGTCGTCGGTCGGGTGGTTGGGCTGCAGCCGCACCGTGAGGTGCCCGCGCAGGCCCTGCGTGTTGCGAAAGCGGGTGATCACTTCGCAGCGGCGCGCCACCAGCATCAGGTCCTGGTTGCGCATCAGCTTGCTCACGGCGGCCACCATTTCGGGCGTCAGGCCGGGGGCCAGGCGGCGCAGCGCGTCGGGTGTGGCCTGCTCGCCCAGCAGCCAGTCGCGCAAGCCCCCTACCGTCAGGGCCGAAACCGGTGCGAAGGCCTGTGCGTCGTGGCTGTCGATGATGAGGCGCGTGACCTCGTCGGCCTCGTAGGGCACCAGCGCTTCGTTCAGGAAGCGCGCCAGCGGCACGTCCGCCAGCACCCAGCGCGCCGCCACGCGTTCCTGTTCAGAGGCCGCGGCCAGCCCGGCCAGGCAGTCGCCCGAACGCAGCGGCGTGGCCTTGGCCATCACCTCGCGCAGGCTGCCGAAGCGGTAGGTGACGCCGCCCAGGGTGGTGCTCAGGTTCAAGGCTGCCTCCTATTGGCGGGGGCGGCGTTCACCGCCTCATGGGTCATTCTGCCGTGGCACCCAGCATCGCGTCCAGGGGGGCCGCGTCGCGCTGGGCCGAGGTCAGGCGGAAGTACAGGTAGGCCAGTGCCATCAGCGCCAGGAACAGCAGCGACAGCATGGCGTTGAAGTACACCACCGCGAACAGGCACACCAGCCCGCAAACCAGGGCAATGCCCGGGAACAGCGGATAGAACGGGGCGCGGAAGGGGCGGTCCAGCATCGGCTCGCTGGCGCGCAGCTTGAACAGCGCCGCCATGGAGACGATGTACATCACCAGCGCGCCCAGCACGGCCATGGTCACGATGTTGGCCGTCAGCGGCTGGCCGCCGAAGGTCACCCATTGGTCGCTGAACACGGCCGCCACGCCCACCACGCCGCCACCCACCAGGGCGCGCACGGGGGTCTTGAAACGCGGGTGGACCTTGGCGAAGTAGGCGGGCAGGTAGCCCGCACGGGCCAGGGCGAACATCTGGCGCGAGTAGCCCAGGATGATGCCGTGGAAGGACGCCACCAGCCCGAACAGGCCGATCCACACCAGCATATGCAGCCAGCCGCTGGACTCGCCCACCACCATCTTCATGGCCTGGGGCAGGGGGTCGTTGATGTTGGCCAGCTGCTGCCAGTCTCCCACGCCACCGGCCATGACCATCACCAGGAACGCCAGCGCCACCAGGGTGAGGATGCCAGCGATGTAGGCTATGGGAATGGTGCGGCGCGGCTCCTTGGCTTCTTCGGCGGCCATGGCGGCACCTTCGATGGCCAGGAAGAACCAGATGGCAAACGGGATGGCTGCGAAGATGCCCGCCCAAGTGCCCACGGTGAGCGTGCCCGAGCCCGCCCAGCCGTTGGCCACGAAGTTGGTGAGCGACCAGCCCGGCGCCACCACCCCGGCAAACACCAGCAACTCGGCCACGGCCAGCAGCGTCACCACCAGTTCAAAGACGGCGGCAATGCCCACGCCCAGCGCGTTGAGCGTGATGAAGATGACGTAGGCCCCCAGCGCGGCGACCTTCGGGTCCAGGCTGGGGAACTGCAGGCCCAGGTAGGCACCAATGGCCAGCGAAATGGCGGGTGGCGCGAAGACGAATTCCACCAGCGTGGCAAAGCCCGCGATGAAGCCGCCCGTGGGCCCGAAGGCACGGCGCGCATAGGCGAACGGGCCGCCCGCGTGCGGGATGGAGGTGGACAGCTCGGTGAAGCTGAAGATGAAGGTGGTGTACATCAGTGCCACGAAGACCGTGGCCAGCAAGAAGCCCAGGGTGCCGGCGCTGGCCCAGCCGTAGCTCCAGCCGAAGTACTCGCCGGAGATGACCAGCCCCACGGCAATGCCCCAGAGCGAGAAGGTTCCCAGCACGGGCTTGAGCTCCCGCGAGACCTGTTTGGGTGTGGTTGACATGTCTGTTGCTCGTGTTCAAGTCGCCCGAAACGGCTCGGGCAGCCTGGGGCGAATGTTGGGCCGCTTGGGGTGTGGGGTGGTATCCCATTTGAGCAACTGGCGTGCCGGGCGCAGTGTTTTTTCCGAAACGGGATAGCGTGGCACGGGTTTTCCCTCAAGCGAGCCGTGGCACGGAACTTGATACTCGTGCCCGGTTGGAGGGAATCCCTGGAAGGAGCACGCCATGTTGGTGCAGCCTGATGCCGCCGAGGCCTGCTTTCGCGTCAAACACACGCGAGAGGTGCACATCCACGCCCGCAATCTGGACGCGTGGGATCAGGAGTACGAGCAAACCTCACCCGGCGTGTTCCACGGCGAGGTGCGCGAACTGTTCGACCACGACCTGCAGGTGTTCGAAGAAGTGGCCACTTGCGCTACCAGCCAGCACTGCCGCACCTGGCAAGGGGGCATCTGGGTGGGCCTGGCCGTGCCGGAGGCCGCCGAGGGCCTGCGCTTCATGGGGCGGCCCGCCCACGGGTTGCAGCTCATGCTGGCGGGGGGCGACGAACCCTTTGACCTGCAGGTGCCCGCTGGCCATGGCTTGTACGGCATGGTGTTTGCCCGCGAGCAACTGACCCGCCATGTGCGTGAGCTGCACCACCGCGACTGGCCCGGCGATGGCCCGGGCGGCTGGGCAGGCGGGCCCAGCGTGCAGACGCTCACCCCCTTGCAGCGTTTGCGCCTGGTGGGCATGCTGCGTGAAGTGCTGCGCAGCCTGCAGGGCCAGCCGCAGGTGCTGCACCACGAAGCCAGCCGGCGCGCTCTGCGTGAAGCCCTGCTCACCGTGTTGAGCGACACCCTGGTGCCCGACACCCTGACCGAGGCGGTCAACCCCCGCCAGCTGCGCCGCCAGGAGCTGGTGCACCGCGTGCGCAGCCTGGTGTTCGAGCAGCCCCACGAACCCCTCAGCGTGCAGCGCCTGTGCGTCGAACTGCACGTCACCCGCCGCACCTTGCAGAACTGCTTCCAGGAGGTGCTGGGCATGAGCCCCGTGGCCTACCTGCGCGCCGTGCGCCTCAACGCCGTGCGCCGAGCACTGCGCGAGGAGGCACCGTCCATCACCATTGCTGATGTGGCCGCACGCTGGGGCTTCTGGCACATGGGCCACTTCAGCCAGGAGTACAAGGCCCTGTTCGGCGAAACCCCTTCCCAGACGCGACAGGCCATCAGCGTCAACTGAGTAAGTAATTTTTAACCAAATTGATTTTGGATTGATTGGGTTTAACTGTCAGGGCAAAAAGGGCACACTTCGCTCCATCACACATCCAAGCCGTGGGCTGCGCGCCCCGGTCTGTGCCGGAGATTCCCATGACCGCCTTCGTTCCCGCCCTGTCGCTCCCTGCCTTCATGTCGCCCACCTTCACGGCGGGCATGGCTTTGAGCCTGTCGCTCATCATGGCCATTGGCCCGCAAAACGCCCACGTGTTGCGCATGGGCCTGCAGCGCCAGCACCTGTGGCTTACCGTGGCGGTGTGTGTGCTGGCCGATGTGGCCCTCATCGCCCTGGGCGTGCTGGGGCTGGCGCAGCTCGGGGGGCTTTCCGACAAGCTGCAGGGCGCCCTCATCGGCGCAGGGGTGCTGTTCCTGCTGGTGTACGGCACCCAGGCTGCGCGCCGCTGCTGGCGCCCGGCGGCGCCCGCCATTCAGGCCGACGCTGACGCCAGCGCCGCCAAGCCCAACCTCACCCGCCGCCAGGCCGTGCTCACCGCCCTGGCCTTCTCGTGGCTCAACCCCCACGCGTGGCTGGACACGGCGGTGCTCATCGGCACCGCGTCGCTGGCCTACGGCGTGCCGGGCAACAAGGTGTTTGGCGCAGGTGCGGTCATGGGCTCCATGGTGTGGTTTCTCACATTGGGTGTGGCCGTGTTCTGGCTGGGCCGCCGCCTGGGTTCACTGTCCATCTGGCGCTTCATCGACGGGGCCGTTGCCCTGATGATGTGGGGTACCGCTGCCGCCCTGGTGTGGGGCCTGTTCTGAGGAGATGCGCGCCATGAACCAAGCCATGAACCACGCCACCCCCCTGCGCCCCGCCGATGCACCCGTCACCATCTTCGGCCCGGACTTCCCCTTTGCCTACGACGACTGGTTGGCCTCGCCCGCTGGCCTGGGCCAACTGCCTGCCAGCCGCCTGGGCACCGAGGTCGCCATCGTCGGCGGCGGCATGGCTGGCATGGTGGCCGCCTTCGAGTTGATGAAGCTCGGCCTCAAGCCCGTGGTGTACGAGGCCTCCCGCATGGGCGGGCGCTTGCGCTCGCAAGCCTTCGAGGGCGGACGTGGCGTGGTGGCCGAACTCGGCGGCATGCGCTTCCCCCGCTCGTCCACCGCCTTCTTTCATTACGTCAACCAGCTGGGCCTGCAGACGCAGCCCTTCCCCAACCCGCTCACCCCTGCGGCGGGTAGCACCGTCATCGACCTGGAAGGCCAGACCCACTACGCCCGCACCTTGGACGACCTGCCGCCACTGTTCCGCGAGGTGGCCGTGGCCTGGGCTGAGGCCCTGGAAACCGGGGCAGGTTTTGGTGATTTGCAACAGGCCCTGCGCCAGCGCGACGTGCCGCGCCTCAAGGCCCTGTGGGACCAACTGGTGCCCCTGTGGGACGACCGCACCTTCTACGACTTCGTGGCCCAGTCGCCTGCGTTCGCGCGCTTGTCCTTCCGCCACCGTGAGGTGTTCGGCCAGGTGGGCTTTGGCACCGGCGGCTGGGACTCGGACTTCCCCAACACCATGCTGGAGATACTGCGCGTGGTGCTCACCGGCTGCGACGAAGACCAGCACCTCATCGTGGGCGGCGCGCAGCAGGTGCCGCTGGGTCTGTGGGACCTGGCGCCAGCGCAGCTGAAGCATTGGCCTGCGGGCACCACCCTGTCAGCCCTGCACCAGGGCGGGCCGCGCCCCGGCGTGCGCGCCATCGCCCGCGCGGCTGATGGCCGCCTGGCCATCACCGACGCCTGGGGCACCACGCGCCATTACGAGGCCGCGCTAGTTACCTGCCAGAGCTGGCTGCTCACCACGCAGATTGACTGCGACGAGGCCCTGTTCTCGCAAAAGATGTGGATGGCGCTGGACCGCACGCGCTACATGCAGTCGTCCAAGACCTTCGTGATGGTGGACCGCCCCTTCTGGAAAGACTTGGACCCCGCCACAGGCCGCGACCGCATGAGCATGACGCTCACCGACCGGCTCACTCGTGGCACCTACCTGTTCGACAACGGCCCCGACCAGCCCGGCGTCATCTGCCTGAGCTACGCGTGGATGAGCGACGCGCTCAAGATGCTGCCACAGTCCCCCGAAAAGCGCGTGCAGCTCGCCCTGGCCGCGCTCAAGAAGATCTACCCCGACGTGGACATCGCCAGTCACATCATCGGCGATCCCATCACCGTGTCATGGGAGGCCGACCCCCACTTCCTCGGCGCCTTCAAGGGCGCGCTGCCCGGCCACTACCGCTACAACCACCGCATGTACGGCCACTTCATGCAAGACGGCCTGCCCGCCGCCGAGCGGGGCATCTTCCTGGCGGGGGACGACATTTCCTTCACGCCCGCCTGGGTGGAAGGCGCGGTGCAGACCTCGCTCAACGCGGTGTGGGGCATCGTGCGCCACCTGGGTGGCGGCAGCGCGCCGGGCAACCCCGGCCCGGGCGACCTGTATCCGCAGATCGGCCCCGTGGCCTTGCCGGACTGACGGGCGCGCGGTGGGCAGAGCCCCTAAACCGGCAGCCAGCGCCGCCAGAACGGTTGGCGTGGCTCCCGCGCGCCCAGGGCAGCGAGCCGCTTCGCAAACGCGTCGTGCCCATGCCTGCGCGCCGCCTGCAAGGGCGTCAGACCATCGAATTCGGAGAGCAAATGAGGGCTGGCGCCATGGTCCAGCAGGTATTGCGCAATCTCCAGATGCTCGTGGACCAGGCTGGCCACGAGAGGCGTGCACAGAATCTCGGGGTGCTGGTAATTCGGGTCCACCCCTTCACTGATGTGGTGCCGCACCAGCGCCAAGTCACCCGTTAGCGCGGCCTGGTAAAGATCCTTCCAGTCTCCTGCCGACATGACCATCCTCCTTGTGACACACACCTTCGATGCACCAGCCCATTCTCATGGGGGGATACTCACAAAGCAGGCCGTTTCTAGCACACGACGCGGCGAGGAGCAAAGTGGAATGAACAACGCACTGACCGTGGCGCTATGGCAGACGCACTACACCGACGAATCGGTGAACGCCGATGATGCCGTGCCGCACATGCTGGAGCGGCTTGACGCTGCAGCCGCCCAGGCAAGTGCTGTGGGCGCGCATCTGTTGATCACGCCAGAGATGGCGCTGACCGGCTACCACCGCGACCCCGAATGGCTGCGCGCCGTGGCACAGCCTGCTGACGGGCCATGGGCCCGCGCCGTGGGCGCCATCGCCCGCCGCCATGGTCTGGCACTGGTCTACGGCTATCCTGAAGCTGCGCCAGCCGGGCAGCGCCCCTACAACGCCGCCCAGGCCGTGGGGCCGGATGGTGCGCCCATGGCCACCTACCGCAAGACCCACTTGTTCGGCGCGGTGGACGAAGCCCGCTTCACTCCCGGCCCGCAGCCGCCCGCCACCTTCGTGTACCGCGGCTGGTCCCTTGGGCTGCTCATCTGCTACGACGTGGAGTTCCCCGAGGCCGTTCGCCTGCTGGCGCTGCAAGGGGCCGATGCCGTGCTGGTGCCCACCGCCAACATGCCCGCCTTTGACGAGGTGCAGCAACTGCTGGTGCCTGCGCGGGCGTGCGAAAACCACCTCTACGTGGCCTACGCCAATGCCTGCGGCCAGGAGGCCGGCCTCGCCTACGGAGGCCTGAGCACCGTGGCCGGGCCGCATGGTCAGGTGCTGTCGCTCGCCGGGCGGGACGCTGCTTTGTCGGTGGTCACCCTGATGCCGCTGCCTCCGGAACGCCAGGGGCAGCTTGCCGGGCGGCGGCCGGAACTGTATGGCGCATTGGCCGGTTGAGCGGTCAGTAAGGCAGGACGCCTGTTAACCCTGCCTGGGCGGGAATCGCCACCATGCCAAGGCCACCAGCACAGCAAACGCCGTGTACGCCAGTGTGAAAACCCAGAGCGGTGCTTCGTAGTAAAGCATGCGCTGCAGCCAGTGCTGCACGAAGCTGCCGCTGTAGCCCGCCTCGCCAGCCTGTGCCCGCAGCCACGATTCCAGCGTGGTGAGCGGGCACAGCACGCCCAGCCAGGCCTGCGCGGCCACAACCGCCACCGCGGCCAGGTGCAGCAGCCGGAAACCCCGGCGGTTGACCCAGCGCCACCGCAGCCCGTTGCCCACCAGCACCGCCAGCAGCCCGCCCACCACGAACACCACCACCCCAAAATGCAGGGCGAGCACGGCGTCGGCGAGCAGCTGGTAGGGCATGGTCTGTGGTCAGGCGGTTCGCCTGTGCCATTCCTGGAAGGTTTCGGCCAGCAGGCGGGCACCAAACACCCCCATCACCGCCCAGTGCAGCAGCGCAATCGTTACAAGCGAAGCGGTCATCCGTGTCTCCAGTGCCCTTGTCTGGCGGGTGTGCCAACCTTCAAGCTTGCGGGTACGGCTCACCATTCTTGTGGAAGAACTTCCATTGACCATCCACCTGCTGCGCCACCAAATCCTCGTCCGGGTAGCTGGCCGCATCGCCGGGCGTGCGGTCGCCCACCTCCAGGTAGATGACTTCTTCGGCCGACTCGTTGACCAGCCGGTGGGCATTGCCCGTCCCGGCCTTGAAGCCCGCGCACATACCCGCCTGCAGCTGCGTGGGGCCCTCGTCCGTGTAGAGTGTGGGGCAGCCTGCCACCACATAGATGAATTCGTCTTGCTGCGTGTGTGCATGGCGCAGCGCCGATACCGCGCCCGGCGGCAGCACGGTCAGGTTGACGCCAAAGTTGGTGAGCCCGAACAGGTCGCCCAGCGGGCGCTTGACCCGCCCGGCCATCATCGAGCGGAAGGGCTCGGGGTAGTTGGACGGCTTGGTCCGGGGAGGGGCTTCCAGGGCGGTGATGGCGGTGGCGTTTGGCATAGTGTCTTGCCGGTGAATGTTGGCAGCAGAGGTCATGTTTAACACATGGCCTGATGTCCGGCAAACCGGTACCCGGCGACACTCAGGCCCGCCGGGACCAGAAATCCGGCTGCCCGTAGTGGCTCTTCAGGAAGTCGATCCACAGCCGCACCCGCAGCGCCAGGTGCTTGCGCTGCGGGAACACCGCGTAGATGCCGTTGGGCGGCGCGGCAAATTCGTCCAGCACGGTTTGCAGGCGGCCCGCTGCCACGTCGCTTTCCACTTCCCAGATGCTGCGCCAGGCAATGCCGTAGCCAGCCAGGCACCACTCGTGCAGCACCTGCCCGTCGGAACAGTCCAACGGGCCGCCGGGGCGCAGGTGGATCAGTTCGCCGCCCTTGCCGTCTTCACCCGGCGGCAGCTGGAAAGCCCAGCCGCGCGTCTGCGACGCGTCGGACGACAGCGTGAGGCAGTCGAACCGGGCCAGGTCGTGCGGGTGCCGGGGCTGGCCGTGCAGGCGCAGGTAGCGCGGCGTGGCCACGCACAGGCGGCGGTTGTCGGCCAGGCGGATGCTGACCAGCGACGAATCGGGCAGATCCCCCACGCGCACGGCGCAGTCATAGCCCTCGGCCGCCAGGTCTATGACGCGATCGCTCAGGTTGAGCGAGATGGTCACCTCGGGGTGCAGCTCGCGAAAGTGCGGCACCAGCGGCGCCACGTGCCGCCGTCCGAACCCGGCAGGCGCGGTGATGCGCAGGTGCCCTCGTGCGCGCACCCCCCCGGCGCTCACGCTGGCCTCGGCGTTGGCCAGTTCGGCCAGCAGACGCTGGCAGTCTTCCAGAAAGGCGCTGCCTTCGTGGGTGAGGGTGATGCGCCGCGTGGTGCGCACCAGCAGCTTCACGCCCAGGTGGGCCTCCAGCGCGTCCAGCCGCCGCCCCACGATGGCGGGCGCCACACCCTCGGCGCGGGCGGCGGCGGTCAGGCTGCCGCGCGTGGCCACGGCCACGAAGGTTTCCATCGCCTTGAGCTTGTCCATGGGGTCGGCTGTCGTGATTTAGGTGGTTGAGAGGATGTTTTTGTCCGTTAATGGGTGTTGATTATGTATAAATAAGTCATTGCTGAGTACCCCTGGCGTTGATCAATCCCGCGCGATGGTTGGCGTACAGTGTTCCTCATGCAAAGTGGGGCACAGCCCCCGCTTTCCCCGGATGTCTGTCTTTCTTGGAGGTTCTCTCATGACCGCTCGCACCCAAGTTGGCCGCCTGCAGGTGGCTACCGTTCTGCACCAGTTCGTTGAAACCCAGGTGCTGCCCGGCACCGGTATCGACAGTGCCAAGTTCTGGGCCGGTTTCGACGCCATCGTGGCCGACCTGGCCCCCAAGAACATTGCCTTGCTGGCCGAGCGTGACCGCATCCAGGTGGAACTGGACAAATGGCACACCGCCAACCCCGGCCCCATCCAGAACATGGCTGCTTACCGCCAGTTCCTGGAAACCATTGGCTACCTGGTGCCCCAGCCTGCTGGCGCCAAGGCCACCACCACCAACGTTGACGCTGAGCTGGCCACCCAGGCTGGCCCGCAGCTGGTGGTGCCCATTCTGAACGCACGCTACGCGCTCAACGCAGCCAACGCGCGTTGGGGCAGCCTGTACGACGCGCTCTATGGCACCGACGCCATTTCCGAGGCCGATGGCTGCGCCAAAGGCCCTGGCTACAACGAAAAGCGCGGCGCGAAGGTCATCGCATTCGCCCGCAACTTCCTGGACCAGGCCGCGCCCCTGGCTGGCGGCTCCCACAAGGACGCCACGGGCTACGCCGTTGTGGGCGGTGCTCTGCAGGTGAGCTTGCAGACCGGTGGCAGCACCGGCTTGAAGAACCCGGCCCAGCTGGTCGGCTACCAGGGTGACGCCGCCGCGCCCAAGTCGGTGCTGCTGGCACACAACGGCATCCACCTCGACATCATCATCAACCGCAACACTCCCATCGGCCAGACCGACCCCGCTGGCGTGGCCGACGTGGTGCTGGAATCTGCCCTTTCCACCATCCTCGACCTGGAAGACTCCGTGGCCGCCGTGGACGCCGAGGACAAGGTCCTGGGCTACCACAACTGGCTGGGCATTCTCAAGGGCACGCTGACCGAGTCCTTCGAGAAGGGCGGCAAGACGCTGACGCGCGGCCTCAACCCCGACCGCCTCTACACCGCCCCCAACGGTGGCGAGGTGCGCCTGCACGGCCGCAGCCTGATGTTCGTGCGCAACGTCGGCCACCTGATGACCAACCCGGCCATCCTCTACACCGCCGCCGACGGCTCGGTGAAAGAGATCCCCGAAGGCATCATGGACGCGGTGGTCACCACCACCATCGCTCTGCACGACCTGAAGGGCAACGGCGCCAACGGTATCCGCAACAGCCGCACCGGCAGCGTCTACATCGTCAAGCCCAAGATGCACGGTCCCAAGGAAGTGGCCTTCGCCGCCGAACTGTTCGGCCGCGTGGAGCAACTGCTGGGCCTGCCCGACAGCACCGTCAAGCTGGGCATCATGGACGAGGAGCGCCGCACCTCCGTCAACCTCCAGGCCTGCATAGCCGCCGCCGCCAGCCGTGTGGCCTTCATCAACACCGGTTTCCTGGACCGCACCGGCGACGAAATGCACACCGCCATGCTGGCCGGCCCCATGGTGCGCAAGGGCGACATGAAGACCAGCGCCTGGATTCAGAGCTACGAGCGCAACAACGTGCTGGTGGGCTTGAAGTGCGGCCTGCGCGGCCGTGCGCAGATCGGCAAGGGCATGTGGGCCATGCCCGACCTGATGGCCGCCATGCTGGAGCAGAAGATCGGCCACCCCAAGGCCGGAGCCAACACCGCCTGGGTGCCCAGCCCCACCGCCGCCACGCTGCACGCGCTGCATTACCACCAGGTGCTGGTGTCCGACATCCAGAAAGAGCTGGAGAAGATCGACGCCGACGCCGAGCGCGACAACCTGCTCACCGGCCTGCTGACCGTGCCCGTGACCGCCACCCCCAACTGGAGCGAGACCGAGAAGCAGCAGGAACTGGACAACAACATCCAGGGCATCCTGGGCTACGTGGTGCGCTGGGTGGACCAGGGCGTGGGCTGCTCCAAGGTGCCCGACATCAACGACGTGGGCCTGATGGAAGACCGCGCCACGCTGCGCATCAGCAGCCAGCACGTGGCCAACTGGCTGCACCACGGCGTGGTGACGGAGCAGCAGGTGCGTGACACCTTTGCCCGCATGGCCGCCAAGGTGGATGGTCAGAACGCGGGCGACCCGGCCTACAAGAGCCTGGTGGCCAACCCGCAAGGCGCTGCCTACCAGGCCGCGCTGGACCTCGTGTTCAAGGGCAAGGAGCAGCCCAGCGGCTATACCGAACCCCTGCTGCACGCCTGGCGTCTGAAGGTCAAGGCCGGGCAGGCCTGACCGGTACAGCACAAGCGGCAGTGGAGACAGCGGCGCCTTCGGGCGCCGTTTTTTCTGGCGGCAGTTTTCTTGCGGGGCCGCCGATGCCGGGCCATGATGACGGGGATGAAGCGCACCACCGTCCTTTTCGGCGCGTTCGACCGCCACAACTTCGGCGATCTGCTTTTCCCGCATGTGCTGGGGGCGTTGCTGCCCGGTGAAAACATCGTCTGCGCCGGGCTGGCCGAGCGCGATCTGCGCCCCTGGGGCGGCCACCGGGTGCGGGCCTGGCATGCCCTGCGCGACGAGCTGAAGGGTGCCGAAGTGCACCTGCTGCACGCGGGCGGCGAACTGCTCACCTGCAGCGCCTGGCAGGCGGCGGTGATGTTGCTGTCGCAGGAAGACGCGCCAGCCCACATCGCCTACCTGGAGCGGCACCCGCAAGAGCAGGCCGCGTGGATGCAGCACATGACCGGCAGCGGCGCACAGGCACCTTACGTGATGGGACGCAGCCGCTGGCCCGAACTGGCGAGTGTGGGCTTCCACGCCGTGGGCGGCGTGGGCCTGCCCAACTTGCCCGCCCCCATGCGGGCCGAGGTGCTGGCCAGCCTGCAGTCGGCCAACCGCGTGAGCGTGCGCGACCAGACCTCCCAAACCCACCTGCAGGCGGCAGGCTTGACAGCCGAACTCGTGCCCGACGCCGCCGTGCTTGTGGCGGAACTGTTCGGCACCACCATCGGCCAGCACGCAGCGCAGGGTGAGGTGCTGCGCCTGCGCCAAGCCACGCCCCAGGGTTACCTGGCCGTGCAGTTCAGCGCCGCGTTCGGTGACGACACCACCGTCGCCACCCTGGCCGCGCAACTGGACGAACTGGCCGCCAGCACCGGCCTGGGCACCGTGTTGTTCCGCGCTGGCGCGGCCCCCTGGCACGACGATCTGGCCCTGCTGCAGCGCGTGGCCGCACGCATGGCCTCGCCGCATGTGCGGGTCATGGAGTCCCTGCACCTGTGGGATATTGCCGCGCTCATCGCCTCCAGCCAGGGGTACTGCGGCAGCAGCCTGCACGGGCGCATCGTGGCCATGGCATACGCCTTGCCCCGCGTGGGGCTGGCGTTGGCCCATGCGGGCATAGGTGCCAAGCAGAGCGCGTTCACGCACACCTGGGAGCCCGCGGGCCAGCCAGACATGGCTTCGGTGAACGCCCTGGCGCAAACCATGCTGCGGGCCTTGGCCGTGACGCCAGAAACCAGGCGCATCGTGGCAGCCAGCCTGGCAGAGGCACACCGGCAGGGGAGTGGTTTGGTTACCCCTGGGGGTGTAGACTCTCGCCCATGTTCATGACATGGCTTGACCGTTTTCCCCTGGGCTGGCTGGTGGCCATCGCGCTGTGGCTTGCCGTGGCGCCGGTGGTGCCCGAACCCCATCTCTGGGAAAAGCTGAAGATGCTCGCTTCGGGCACCCTGGCGCGGCCCATCGACATCTTCGACCTCTTCATGCACGCCACGCCCCTGGTGTTGCTGGCGTGGCGTCTGTGGCGCGACGCCGTGCGCCGTCAGGGCTGACGGGCACTCACATCATCTTGGACAAGGTGAACATCACCGCAGAGCCAAGCGACTGACGCAAGGCATCGCGCGGAATCAGCGGCCGTTCGCCGCTTCGCGCAGGCGCGCCCGCCGCACCTATCTCCACCACGGGCATCAATGGATGTGAATCCTTCAAGCCATTCTGCAAGGCGGCCACGTCGGCAGGCGGGTGTGCCAGGTCCTGAACCAGCAGGTGCACTTCGCGTCCGCGCATGGCGTCCAGCGCCTGCGTGCCGCTGGCCACCCCGTCCACGGCCACGCCCAGCTTGCGCACGATGTCTACCGCCTCCAGGCGTGTCTCCGCGTCAGCGGAGCAGACAACCACATAGGCTCCGGTGATGGTCCGGAAGATCGATTCGGGGTGGAGTCCGGCGTCAGGCAGGCCAGCGGCTGGCGCCGCGGCCCCGGCACCCAGGGTACGTCTGAAACAGGCGGTCAGCTCCACGCCGTCCCCGGTCACGTTGCGTTCCACGTCTATGCCGCCATCGGTTGTCGCGATCTGACGCAACAGCAGCCAGTGGATGCTGTCTTCGAACACGGCGCTCTGCACGGGCTCGTGTTCGGTATAGGTCTTCATCCACAGCCGGGCCCGCGCCGGGTCACCCTCGGCGTCCAGGCGAAGGTCGATCCGGTGGCCGAAGTGCGTGCTCCATTCCAGCATCGCGCTCGTCAGGCTGAAACCCAGCGTGGGGTCGATCAGCACGTCCACCGGCTTGAACTTGCGGCGCACGGCAATGCCCTGGATCGCCAGTTCGTTGCGCCGCTCCTGCAGCACCGATTCGATCAGGTAGGCCAGGTCGATCTTCTCGTGTGATTGGCGCACACGCCCGCTCTGGAAGCGCACGATCTGCTGGGCGTTGATGCCGCAGTGCTTCAGGCGTTCGGCGGGCATGGCCAGCACCTTGTATTCGGCAGGGGTCAGCCGTCCACGCTTGACCAGCAGGTCCAGCCCACGCAGCAGCAGGCTCACTGATTCGATCGACTGGTCCGTGACGGCCACCACCAGCTCGGGCCAGTGGTCGGCCATGCGCCACTGGTCAGGCGCACTGCTGTCCGGCGGGCGGTGCCCGGCGGGGGCTTGCGGGTCGCTGGGAGACATGCGATTGGACTCCATGTGTAAGCCGTGCCGAATGGACGAGCCCCGTGGGGCAAAGCGTCCGCCATCTGGGGGGGAGTACCCATGGCGCGCCTGAGTGTACTGTGCCCCGGTGCCGTGGGCAAACCCGCGCGCAAGGGACACTGGCCGCAACACCCGTCGCGGTCGATTTGCCACAATACCACCATGAACGCCAACACCGCCCCCTACCCCCTGGCGCGTCCGCGCCGCCTGCGCCGCGACGTGTTCACCCGCAACCTGGTGCGCGAGCACCACCTCACGGTGCACGACCTGATCTACCCCGTGTTCGTGCTGGAAGGCAGCAACCGCCGCGAACCCGTGGCCTCCATGCCCGGCGTCGAACGCCTGAGCCTGGACCTGCTGCTGCCCGTGGCACAGGAGTGTGTGGACCTGGGTATCCCGGTGATGGCGCTGTTCCCCGTCATCGACCAGTCGCTCAAGACGCCCGATGGCCGCGAAGCCTTCAACCCCGACGGCCTCATTCCCCGCGTGGTGGCAGAACTCAAGGCCAAGGTGCCCAACCTCGGCGTGATGACCGACGTCGCACTGGATCCCTACACCAGCCACGGCCAGGACGGCCTGCTCGATGAGCACAACTACATCCTCAACGACCCGACGGTCGAGGTGCTGGTGAAACAGGCCCTGTGCCAGGCCGCGGCTGGCGTGGACATCGTCGCCCCCAGCGACATGATGGACGGGCGCATCGGCGCCATCCGCCAGGCCCTGGAGGCCCATGGCCACGTGCACACCCGCATCATGGCCTACAGCGCCAAGTACGCCAGCGCCTTCTACGGCCCCTTCCGCGACGCGGTAGGCAGCGCCGCCAACCTGGGCAAGGCCGACAAGAAGGTCTACCAGATGGACCCCGGTAACACCGACGAGGCCCTGCGTGAAGTGGCGCTGGACCTGGCGGAGGGCGCCGACATGGTGATGGTCAAGCCTGGCATGCCCTATCTGGACGTGGTGCGCCGTGTGAAAGACGAGTTCAAGGTGCCCACCTTCGCTTACCAGGTGAGCGGTGAATACGCCATGCTCAAGGCCGCCGCGCAGAACGGCTGGCTCGACCACGACGCGGTGATGATGGAGTCCCTGCTGGCCTTCAAGCGCGCCGGGGCTGACGGCATCCTCACCTACTTCGCGCGCGACGCGGCGCGTCTGCTGCGCCGGGGCTGACCGGCCGCACCGCCATGCGCATCTTTACCGTTCAGGGCCACCAGATCCGGCAGCGCGATGCCCTGCCGCCAGCCGTTCCCGACCAGGGTTTCGTCTGGGTGGCCCTGCACCGGTCCGAGGTGGAGGCCCGGCTGGGCGAGCTCCAGGCCGGCCTGCAGCGGCTGTGCGGTGCCACGTTGGTGGACCTGCACGTTTCCGATCTGCTCAACCCGCACCTGCCCTCGCATTTCGATTACACCGGGCAGTACGACGTTCTCGTGTTCCGCCGCCTGGCCCAAGGGGCGGGTGCCATCTCCGGCAAAGGGGAAGAGCCAGAAGTGCCACGGCGCAAGGGGGGCCCGCCGGTCCTGCGCCGACTGGACACCGTGCCCGTGGGCTTTGCCGTGTTCGACAACGTGCTGCTCAGCGTCCATCCCGAAGGGTGTCCCGTCCTGGAGAGCTACGCTTCCCGGTTGCTGACCCTGTCGGTGGGTGAGGCCGACGAGCCTGGGCGCAGCGCACCCGTGCGCATGGTGCCCTCCGGCCCGGCCGATCTGATGCTGCGCCTGGTCGGCCAGATGGTCGACGGCTTCCTGGAGTTGCGCCGCGAACTCACGCGCCAGCTCGACCACTGGCAGCAGGAACTGCTGAGTCCGCGCACCCGCTTCAGCAACTGGGGCAGCATGCTCGATGCGCGCATCGCGCTGCACCAGCTTGACGAGATCTGCGAGGACCAGCGTGTGGCCGTGCAGGACTGGATCACCGCGCTGGGCGACTGGCCCGAAGCCGAACACCCCAGTGCCCGCCGCGAGCAGGAACTGCTCAAGGTGCGCAGCCGCGACGTGCTGGAGCACATCGAGCGCGTGGTGCACCATGTGCGCCGCCTGGAGCAGAGTGCCGAGACGGCGGTGCAGATTCACTTCTCCGCGCAAAGCCACCGCACCAACGACATCATGCGCACGCTCACCGTGCTCACGGCGGTGTTCCTGCCGCTCAACCTGATCGCGGGCATCTTCGGCATGAACTTCGAGTTCATTCCCTTGCTGCACCTGCAATCGGGGTTCTGGCTGGCCATCATCGGCATGCTGGTCGTCGCCGTGGCGCTCAGCGGGTATTTCTGGCGCAAGCGCTACCTGGACAACGGCCGCTGAAGCCCTCCGTGGCAGGCGCGACAATACGCACATGAAGCATCTCCAACCGACCGAGGCCTGGGCCTGGTTGCAGTCCCATGCAGACAAGGCGCCCGAGCAGGCGCCGCTGTTCCTTGACGTGCGCATGGAAATCGAGTCCCTCTACGTGGGACGGCCGCCTGGTGTGGTGCACATTGCCTGGTACGACTATCCCGACCTCACCCCGGATCCCGAGCGCTTCGCACGCCTGGTCGAAGAGGAAGCGGGCAGCAGGACTAGGCCCATCCTGCTGATCTGCCGCAGTGGCAAGCGCACGCTGGACGCGGGCAAGGCGCTGGAAGCGGCAGGGTTCACCGACGTGTCGCACGTCGTCCACGGCTTTGAGGGCGAACTCAACGAGCATTTTCACCGCTCGACCGTCAACGGCTGGCGCTTTTCGGGCCTGCCCTGGGAGCAGATGTGATCGATTCGGCCTATGCCGCCGTCGCACCAGCGGCGGTGGCCCTTGCGTGCCGTGAGGTGCTGGGCGAGGTTTTCGGGTACGACCATTTCCGGGGTCACCAGCAGGCCATCGTCGAACATGTGAGCGCGGGCGGTGACGCCCTGGTCCTCATGCCCACGGGCGGCGGCAAGTCCCTGTGCTACCAGATTCCGGCCATCGTGCGCCACCGCGCCGGGCAGGGCGTGGCCATCGTCGTCTCGCCGCTCATTGCCCTGATGCACGACCAGGTGGGCGCCTTGCTCGAAGCAGGCGTCGAAGCCGCCTTCCTCAACTCCAGCCTTGACAGCGAGCAGGCCGCCGACGTGGAGCGCCGTCTCTTCCGGGGCGAACTCACGCTGCTCTACGCTGCGCCCGAGCGCCTGACCACACCGCGCTTCATGGCGCAACTGCAGTCGCTGCACGAGCGCGGGCGGCTCAGCCTGTTCGCCATCGACGAGGCCCACTGCGTGAGCCAGTGGGGCCACGACTTCCGGCCCGAATACCGGGGCCTGGCCACACTGCACGAGCGCTTTCCCAGCGTGCCGCGCATCGCGCTCACCGCCACGGCCGATGCCCTCACCCGTGCCGACATCGTGCACCACCTGCGCTTGGAAGAGGCGCGCCACTTCGTCAGCAGCTTCGACCGGCCCAACATCCGTTACGCCATCGTCGAGAAGAAAGACAGCCTGCAGCAGCTGCTGCGCTTCATCGAGCGCGAGCACAGCGGCTCCCAGGGGCACGATGCGGGCGTGGTGTACTGCCAGTCGCGCCGCAAGGTAGAAGACGTGGCCGCGCAGCTGGCCGAGGCCGGGCTCAACGCCTTGCCCTACCACGCCGGGCTGGACGCCACCACCCGCCAGCGCCACCAGGACCGCTTCCTGCGCGAGGAAGGTATCATCATGGTGGCTACCATCGCCTTTGGCATGGGCATCGACAAGCCCGACGTGCGCTTCGTGGCCCACCTGGACATGCCCAAGAACATCGAGGGCTACTACCAGGAGACCGGCCGCGCCGGGCGCGATGGCGAACCCGCCAACGCCTGGATGGCCTACGGGCTGCAGGACGTGGTCAACCAGCGCCGCATGATCGACGAAAGCCCGGCCGCCGACGAATTCAAGCAGGTGCTGCGCGACAAGCTCGACGCCCTGCTGGCGCTGGCCGAAGCTACCGACTGCCGCCGCGTGCGCCTGCTCAATTACTTTGGCGAAGCGTCACACAGCTGCGGTAACTGCGACAACTGCATCAGCCCGCCCCAGACCTGGGACGCCACCGAAGCCGCCCGCAAGATGCTTTCATGCATCTACCGCGTGCAGCAGGCCAGCGGCACCGCCTTTGGTGCCGGGCACCTCATCGACATCCTGCGCGGCAAGCGCACCGAAAAGGTCGAGCAGCACGGGCACGAGACCCTGAGCACCTTCGGTATCGGCGCCGACCTGGGTGAAAGCGAATGGCGCGGCCTGCTGCGCCAGCTCATAGCCCGTGGAGCCGTGTGGGTGGACGCCAACCACTTCAACACCCTGCGTCTGGGGGAGGCGGCACGCCCGCTGCTCAAGGGCGAAGGCGAAGTGCGCCTGCGCGTGGCCACAGCCGCCAAGTCCGGCGGGCGCAGCCGTGCCGACCGCCAGCGCGTGGTGGCTGCCGAAGCCAGCCTCACCCTGGCCGCGCGCGAAACGCTGGCCGCCCTCAAGGCCTGGCGCGCCGAGGTGGCGCGAGAGCACAACCTGCCCGCCTACGTCATCTTCCATGACGCCACCCTGCGTGCCATTGCCGAGCGGCAGCCCCAGCGCCCGGCCGACCTGCAGGGCATTCCCGGTCTTGGCCAGAAGAAGCAGGAAGCCTACGGGGCAGAAGTGTTGCGGGTGGTCAACAGCGCGGCAAATTCCAGCACGGCTTGATGCAAGGTGCGGGACGTCTTCGTCCGCCTGTCTCACGGGGCCCTCGTGAGTTGCGTGCTCCTCAACCAGTTCGTTCTGGAAGAGGACGAGCTCCCGGTGTGCGTCCGGCACATCCCGGCAGGCATTTCGATCCAGAGGTGATGAATGCCTTCGCGGCGCTGGCTGGCGCGCTGCACGAGCGCCTGGTGGGGTGCAACGAAGACGCCTGCCGAAACATGCTGGAGGAGCGTGTTCGCCTGCATTTCGGTTTGTTTTGATGCAGCGAATAATTGAGAGAAATAGTAAATTTATCTATCTCCCCATGCGTGCGGGCATAGAATTCCACCCATACATCCGGGGTGCACTCAACCTTCCCAACGCTCATGATCACGCAGCGGCTCTCTCCAGCGGTTTGGCTGCTTGCCTTCGCAGCAGCGGGTGCGTGGGCGGTGCGTTGCTCATACTCTGGCGCCACTTGGCCATGGAGCATCTGGACCGATGACTTCCAGCTGGCCGCTTCCTCAATTGGCCCGATTGACCCGTGATGCTCCGTCTGATTTGTCTATTGCTGGCCTTTTGGGCACCTGCCAGTGTTGTCAGGGCTGATGCCATGGCCGACTGGCGCCGCGACTTGAACGCCGCCGCGCAGTTGGTTGAGAGCGACGTTCCCGCCGCGTGGCGTCAGGTTGAGCGCTTGCGATCAGGATTGCCTGAACAGGTATCAGAGGCAGATCACATACGCTTGCTCATCCTGCGGGCCAGGGTGCTAGAGATGTTGTCTGAGGTGCAGACCGCAGCCACGCTGGCGCAGGAAGCGCTGGAACGGGCCAGGCGTACCGGTGACAAGGCCTTGCAGGCCGAGTCGCATCTCTTGATCGGGCTCATCGGGCTGGTCCAGGGCAACCTGGGGCTGGAGCGGCAATCGGTACAAGATGCTCTGACCGTGTTGGGTGATGTGCAGCGGCCTGACCTGCTGGCCGAAGCCATGTTGCGAGCGGCGCTGCACTACTGGCGCACCTTGCAGCAGGATGCTGCCGTGACCATGGCCATGCACACCATGGACATTGCCAAACGCAGTGGTGACCCCAGGGCAATGGTTTTTGCCAACAGGGCGCTGGGGGTGCTGTACCAGCAGGTCGGCCGTGACCAGGACTCGATAGCGTATTTCGAGCAGATGCGGGCATCGGCCCGCGCGGTCGGCAGCCGCTTGCAGGAAAGTTACGCCTTGGAGGGCGTAGCTGCGGGGTTGAGGGCACTCGGCAGGCTGGAAGAAGCGGAGCCCGCTTACCGGGACGTGCTGGAGATTCGCCAGAAACTGGGCTCACCTTTCAACATGGCCAGCGCCGTTTATGGATATGCCGACATGTTGCGGGGGCAACAGCGGCATTCCGAGGCGGTTCAGTACCTCGATCAGGCCCTGGCCATCTATCGACAGCACCCCAACCCGCTGGGGAGCTGGCGGACGCTGAACGCCCGCAGCACCAACATGCTTGCGCTCGGTCGGCTCGACGCGGCCCAGGCAGATGCCGACGCTGCGCTGGCCATCGGCCAACAGGCAGGCTTGGCGTTCATGAAGGCAGAGAGCACCAAAAACCTGGCGGCCATCGCGGCGGCCGAGGGAAATCACCGCAAAGCCTATGACCTGCTGGCTCAGGCCGACGAGCTCCAGAGCGAGCGGGACAGGTCGCAATCCAGCGAACGCATGCTGGAGCTGACTCAGCGCTACAGGCTGGAGAGCCAGCAGCGCGAGATCGAGGAGCTCAAGAACCAGGACGCGCAGAGCGAACTGCAAATGCGCTGGTTGTGGACGGTTTTCGCTGCCAGCGTCGTGCTGTTCGCGCTCACTGCGTACTTTCTGGTGCGTCAGCGCCGCAGCAACGCCCAGCTGGCGCTTCTCAACGCGCAGCTGCAGCAGTCACGCAACCAGTTGCAGGCCACGATCGAGGCCATCCCTGATCCCCTGTTCGTTGTCGACCGCCAGGGAACGTATCTTGACGTACACACATCCCACCCGGAGTTGCTTGCTGCACCGCCCGAGCTTTTGCTGGGCAAGAAGGCTATTGATGTGCTTCCTCCAGATGCAGCACGGACCTGCCTGGAGGCCATTGAAGAGGCCTTGAAGCATGGTGCTTCCGTGGGGCGGGAGATGGAGTTGCCCTTGCCGATTGGCAGCCGCTGGTTCGAGGTGTCGATCGCGCTCAAGAAGGGGCGGCCGCAGTCCGACCCGCGCTTTGTCGTCATGTCGCGCGACATCACCGACCGCAAGCGCGCAGAGCAGCAGCTCCACGCCAGCGAGCAGATGTTCCGCGCCATCGTCGAAAACTCCCCGGACATCATCGTGCGGCTTGACCGGGACTGCCGGCGCATCTACATCAACCCGGCCATGCAGAAGCTGGCGGGCGTCGATCCTTCCCGGTTGCTGGGCAAAACGCCCTTGGAAACGTATTTCGTCGATACCCCTGAAGCCAGGGCCACAGCCCACCTGGCGGAGGACTCGGTCCGCGAGGTGATCAAGACCGGCAAAGCCATCGAACGGGAAACGTTCTGGGGGGTTGTCAACGGCCGGCGGCTGCATTTCTACACGCTATATGCCCCCGAGTTTGATCAGGAAGGTAACGTCGTGGGTGTGGTCTCGGTGGCCCGCGACATCCGTGAACTCAAGGAAAAAGAGCTCAATCTGGAGGCGTCTCGCAACATGCTGCGGGTCCTGGCTGCACGGCGTGACAGTGCACGGGAGGAAGAGCGCAAGCGCATCGCCAGGGAAATCCACGATGAACTCGGCCAGATGCTCACCGCCTTCCGGCTCGACATCGCAACGCTCAAGTTCGAGCATGGGCGCAAAGACCCGGCTGTCGCTCAGCGCTGCCAGAAACTCATCGACATGACCGACCAGACCATACAGGTCGTGCGCAACATTGCCTCGGCGCTGCGCCCGGCCTCGCTCGACATGGGCATGTCTGCCGCCCTCGAGTGGCTGGCCAACGAATTCCAGGCGCGAACAGGCGTGCCGTGTCAACTGCGCATCAGCCCGACGCTGGGCACCTTCAACGAAGAGCAGTCCACAGCCGTGTTCCGCATCGTTCAGGAGTCTTTGACGAACGTGGCCAGATACGCCCAGGCCACCGAGGTTGGCATCGAACTGAAGCCCTCCTCGGCCGGGTGCACCATGAGCATTCGGGACAACGGCAAGGGGTTCGATCCCGACGGCGTGCGCAGCCGTTCTTTCGGCCTCATGGGCATTCGGGAGCGGGCCCTGATGCTCGGTGGAGACGCGCGCATCGACAGTGTTCCGGGGCATGGCACCACCGTCGAGGTGGACATACCCTGGCATGACAACAGCAGAAGGCGTACAGCATGATTCATGTATTGATGGCGGACGACCATGGTCTGGTGCGCGAGGGGCTCAAGCAGCTGTTCGGGCTGACGTCGGACATCCGGGTGGAAGCGGAGGCGACAAACGGGGCGCAGGTGCTGGAGGCGCTGCGTCAGCAGAGGTACGACCTGGTGTTGCTGGACATGACGATGCCCGGGATATCGGGGCCGGACCTGATCGCGCGGATTCGGGCGCAGGAGAGCGCGCCGCCGGTGCTGGTGCTGTCGATGCACAACGAGCCGCAGATAGCCAGGCGTGCGCTGTCGGCCGGAGCGAGCGGCTACCTGACGAAGGACAACAATCCCGAGGTGCTGCTGTCGGCGGTGAGGAAGGTGGCGGCCGGCGGGCGTTACCTGGACCCGACGCTGGCAGAGGCGATGGCGTTCGAGAACACGTTGACGGCAAGGGCGAAGCCGCCGCACGAGGCGTTGTCGGACCGGGAGCTGCAGGTGTTCAACCTGCTGGCCAAGGGGATGGGCGTCAACGAGATCGCGCAGGAGCTGTCGATCAGCAACAAGACCGTGTCCACGCACAAGGCCCGCCTGATGGAGAAGCTGGGGCTGGTCACTACCGCCGACATTGTCCGTTATGCGATGTCCTATCGATTGCTGGAGTAGGAATATTCCTACCCATACATCCTGCTGTCCTACCTAAAAATCATCCCGGACTGATGGTGCCAAAAGCCGCGTATTGAGATTCTTGGGCTATTCGAATCAAGTCTGAGGATAGCCGTGAGAATCTCGCCGCCCTTTTCGCCATGGCTCGGTGGCAAGTCCAAGCTTGCTGCCCGTGTCGTCACCCATTTCCCGAAGCACCATACCTACGTCGAGCCCTTCGGCAGCAGTGCTGCCGTGCTCATGGCCAAGCAGCCTTCCGAGGTCGAGGTCTACAACGACATGGACCTCGGTCTCACCAACCTTTTTCGCGTGCTGCGCGACACCGAGCTGTTCAAACGGCTCGAAGAAAGCTGTCACAACACCGCGTATTCCCGTGCCGAGTTCGAGCTGGCCCTGCAGCCTTGCGAAGACCCCGTCGAGGCGGCCCGCCGCTTCATCGTGCGGCAACGCCAGTCACACGAAGGGCAGGGGCGCCGCTGGAGCTACAGCGTCGATGACGCCGAGAGCGGCGTCTCGTCAGCCGTCAGCCGCTGGCTCACCGGTCTGGACCGCCTGCCTGCCATTCACCACCGCATGCGGCGGGTGCAGATCGAGTCCGACGACTGGCGCAGCGTCGTGAAACGCTACGACACACACCGTACATTGTTCTACCTGGACCCGGCCCACATGGCCCGCCTGCCCGCAGGCGATGGGCGCAGCGCAGGCTTCACCGAAGACGATCACCACCGCCTGGTCGACACGGTGCTGGGTCTGCAGGGCATGGTCGTGCTGTCCGGGCACCGCTGCCCAGCCTATGAGCGGCTGGAGCAGGCGGGCTGGCTGCGCGTCGACTATGCCCTGCCGGGTGGTTATGCCATGTACCGCCGCGAAAGGCCCCAGGAATGCCTCTGGCTGTCACCGGCCGCCAGGCCGCAGGCAGAGGTTTCGTCCATCGAACGCATGCGCCAGGGCGCCTACATCACCCACCGGCAGCGCACGCTGGTCACCGAAACCCAGGTCATCGACTCCATCTACCGGTTGCGTGCCGCGGGCAAGCGGGTCACGTTCACGGCGGTCGGCAAGGAAATCGGCATGAGCCGCGAGCACCTGTGCCGCCGCTACCGCCATCTGTTCGAAACCGCCTGAGGCTGAGCAGATGATTCATCATCTCTTGCTCGCGGACGACCACGGTCTGGTGCGCGAGGGGCTCAAGCAGCTGTTCGGGCTGACGTCGGACATCCGGGTGGAGGCCGAGGCCACAAACGGTGCGCAGGTGCTGGAGGCCCTGCGCCAGCACGATTACGACCTGGTGCTGCTGGACATGACGATGCCCGGGATATCGGGACCGGACCTGATCGCGCGGATTCGGGCGCAGGAGAGCGCGCCGCCGGTGCTGGTGCTGTCGATGCACAACGAGCCGCAGATAGCCAGGCGTGCGCTGTCGGCCGGAGCGAGCGGCTATCTGACGAAGGACAACAATCCCGAGGTGCTGCTGTCGGCGGTGAGGAAGGTGGCGGCCGGCGGGCGCTACCTGGACCCCGCACTGGCAGAGGCGATGGCGTTCGAGAACATGCAGGCGCCGAAGGCGAGGCCGCCGCACGAGACGCTGTCGGACCGGGAGCTGCAGGTGTTCAACCTGCTGGCCAAGGGGATGGGCGTCAACGAGATCGCGCAGGAGCTGTCGATCAGCAACAAGACCGTGTCCACGCACAAGGCCCGCCTGATGGAGAAGCTGGGGCTGACCAGCACGGCCGACATCGTCCGCTACGCCATCCTGCACGCCATGCTGGACTGACCCCGTGGGCGCCTCCGAGGTCGATGCCATGTCCCGGGTGCGTACGCTGGAAGCCGAGTTGCTTCAGGCGCGTGCCAGTCTGGCGGCTGCCGTCAAGGATGCCGAGCACAGGGTGCGGCGCTCGCACGATTTGTTGCGCGCGCTTGTGCTGCGCCAGCAAAGCGAGCGCGAGAACGAGCGCCGCACGCTGGCACACGGCATCCACGAGGACCTGGCCCAGAACCTCACCGTGTTGCGCATGGGCCTGGCCCTGCTCGGCCAGCAGCCGGACGCGGACTCGCATGCCCGGCAGCTCGAGGGGATGCGCCAGATCGTCGACCGCAGCCTCGAGCGTTTGCGTGAAATGGTGGCGATGATCCGTCCTGCCGCACTGGACATGGGCGTTGGAGTGGCGTTGCGGTGGCTGGTGGACGATTTCCAGAAAGGTGTGCAACTGCCCATCGACCTGTACCTGCCCGAACAGGAGCTGAGTCTGGACGAACCGGTCACCACCTGCCTGTTTCGCTCCACCCAGGAGGCGCTGTTGAACGCGGTCATGCACGCGCATGCCACGCGTGTGGTTGTCCGCCTGACGGTTCAGGCAGGTATGTGTGAACTGGTCGTGGCAGACAACGGCCACGGGTTCGATCTTGACGCGTTGCGCCCCGAAGGCGCCTTCGGGCTCATACACATCAATGAGCAGGCCCGCCACCTTGGCGGACAGGTGCGCATTTCCACCTGTCCCGGGCAGGGAACGAAGCTGCGTCTGCAGGTGCCGGCCACGCTTTGCATGCAGTCACAGTCCGGGGCGGACGGCCTCGTCCGCGCCTGATGGCGGGGTAGGAATATTCCTAGACGTTTGCGTTTTTTCCCTACGGATAAATCAGCGGCGGCTGATTTATCAATGGGCAAGTAACTGCGAAGCTCACAGCATCAGAAAGTGCCGCAGGAGCAAACGCATGGACTTCCGGTCCGCAGAGAGCAACAACGCAAAACCGAAGCAGGGCGGGACCGTGCGCACCAAGCTTCGCATGGGCATCTTCTGGCCATTCGCCGTGCTGGGGCCGCTGTGGGCCCTGGCCTGTGTGTTCGCCGGAGGGGCGGAGGCTGCCACCCTGGTGGTGGCCGGTGTGCTCCTGTTCGGTACGCTGGTCACCGGCTACCTGCAAGCTACCCGGCGCAAGCGTTCGTCGCGCTATTCCGGCGAGGACAACGATCAGCTTGACCAGCTGTGCCAGGAGGTGCTGCCCGTGTGGTCCGGTCAGATCGAGTTGGCGCGCGGCATCACCGAATCCTCCATCAACGATCTGGCGCACCGTTTTGCCGAGATATCCCGAAGGCTCGACGCGGCGGTGGACGCTTCCAACCGAACCGGCGGCTCAGCCCTGGTCGAGCTCCTCAACGACGCCCGGCACCAGCTAGACGCGATCGTCGACTCGTTGCGCCAGGCGGTCACCACGAAAGACGTCCTGCTGCGCGAGATCAATTCACTGTCGGGCTACACCGCGTCCCTGCAGCGCATGGCCAAGGACGTGGGCGACATCGCTCGCCAGACCAACCTGCTGTCCATCAACGCGGCGATCGAGGCTGCACGTGCCGGTGATGTCGGCCGCGGGTTCGCCGTGGTGGCCGCTGAAGTGCGCAAGTTGTCCAACCTCTCTGCCGAGACCGGCAAGAAGATCGGCGACACCATCAATGCCGTCAGCGGGGCCATAGAGCACACGCTCAACGTATCGCGCTCCTTCGCCGAGAAGGACGACGTGCTGGTCACGCAGTCCAGCGAGGTCATCGGCAACGTGGTGGAGCGCTTCCAGCAGGCCGCCACCGATCTGGCCGACACGGCCGAACACCTGCGCCAGGAAAACCACTCCATCGCGGGCGACGTCTCCAGCGTGCTCGTGGCGCTCCAGTTCCAGGACCGTGTCAGCCAGATCCTTCAGCACGTTGGCGGCGACGCGGGCAGGCTGCTTGAGCAGCTGGCGCACAACGAGGACGCCAAGGCGGGCGGTCAACCCGTGTCCCCGTTCGACGTGGCCGCCTGGAAAGACGACATGGCGCGCGCCTACACCATGCCCGAACAGTACGCGGTGCATCAGGGGGATGCCCCGTCCGCAGGCAGGCCTGCCGCTGCTCCCGCCCCCGCCGAAATCACCTTCTTCTGAAACCCGGAGACACCATGTCAAAAACCATTCTCATCGTCGACGATTCGGCATCGCTGCGCCAGGTCGTCAACATTGCTCTCACCGGGGCGGGCTACAGCGTCATCGAGGCGTCCGACGGCAAGGACGCTCTGACCAAGCTGGATGGCCGCAAGGTCCACCTGATCATCAGCGACGTGAACATGCCCAACATGGACGGCATTTCCTTCGTGAAAGCAGCCAAGCAGATGGCGCTGTACAAGTTCACGCCGGTGATCATGCTCACCACCGAGGCGGGCGAAACCAAGATGAACGAAGGCCGGGCGGCGGGCGTCAAGGCCTGGGTCGTCAAACCCTTCCAGCCTGCGCAGATGCTTGCCGCCGTGTCCAAGCTGATCCTCCCCTGAGGTGCAAGCCATGGACAACACCATCCAGGAACGCGCGGGCATCGGTTCGGCCGCGCTGGCCATCGAAGGCGACTTCACCATCCTTCGCGCGGTCGAACTCAAGCAGCAGATCGAACAGGCCGTTGCCCAGGCCAGCCAGCCTGGTGCCGACATCGACCTGAGCGGCGTGACCGAGATCGATTCGGCAGGCCTGCAACTCATGGTCATGGCCAAGCGCGAGGCCGTGCGCCAAGGCAAGCAGCTGCGTTTCGTGCGGCACAGCGAGGCCGTGGTGGACCTCATCGAGCTGTGCGACCTGGCCGGTCAGCTCGGCGACCCCTTGCTCATCGGCCCCAAGAACTGAGGAAATCATGCCATGAACCTCGACGACGCCCTCAAGACCTTTGTCATCGAAAGCCGGGAACTCCTGCAGACCATGGAGGACTCCCTGTTGCAACTGGAGCAGTCGCCCGGTGACGTCGACCTCATCAACGCCATCTTCCGTGCCGCCCACACCATCAAGGGGTCGGCTGGCCTGTTCGGCCTGGACGGTCTGGTGGCATTCACGCACCACGCCGAGAACGTGCTCGACAGGGTGCGTGCAGGGGGACTTCTCATCACCGAGGAGCTTTCTGCCCTGCTGTTGCAGGTGTGTGATCACCTGGGCGTCTTGATCGACCATGTCGACCATGGCAGTGCAGCCGACGAAGCCACACTGAACCGCAGCAGTGTTCTGGTGGCACAGCTGCGCACCTTCGAAGAGGAAAGTGGTGCGCTGGCTGACGCGGAGCAAGCCGCACCCGAGGGGCGCAGCGTGGCGGCGGAACAAGGGGCGTTCGTACGCACTGGCGGGCCTGGGGCCGAGACCGACAACTGGCACCTTTCGCTGCGTTTCGGGCGGGATGTGCTGCGCAACGGCATGGACCCGCTCTCCTTCATCCGGTACCTCAACACCTTCGGCAAGATCGTCGCCATCGTCACCTTGACCGACGACATTCCCGGCGCTGACGACATGGACCCCGAGTCCTGCTACCTCGGCTTCGAGATCAGCTACCGCACGGATGCCGACAAGGCCAAGATTGAAGGCGCCTTCGAGTTCGTGCGCGAGGACGCCCGCGTCAGCATCCTGCCGCCGCACAGCAAGGTCGTCGAGTATTTCGACCTGATCCAGAGCCTGCCCGAAGAAGAGATGCTGCTGGGCGAAATCCTGGTTCGTTGCGGCACGCTCACGCGTGTGGAACTGGACGCTGCGCTCAAGGCCCAGGCCAACGCGCAAGTGGCGGCGCAGGAAAGCGGCGAGACCGTGCCCACCATCGGACAGGTGCTGGTGGCGCAGCACGTGGTGCAGCCTGCCGTGGTCAGCGCCGCCTTGCAAAAGCAACAGCAGGTCAAGCAGAACCGGGGCGGCGAGGCTGGTCTCATTCGTGTCAACGCCGACAAGCTCGATGAGCACATCAACCTCATCGGTGAACTCATCATCGCCGCCGCTGGTATCAACCTGTCCGCGCTGAAGAGCGGTCTGCCCGAACTGCAGGAGGCCGCCGAACTGATGAACCGGCTGGTCGAGGACGTGCGCGACTCCGCCCTGCAGCTGCGCATGGTGCAGATCGGCGCCACCTTTGGCAAGTTCCAGCGCGTGGTGCGCGACGTCTCCAAGGAGCTGGGCAAGGACATCCGCCTGGAAATCAGCGGTGCCGAGACTGAGCTGGACAAGACCGTGATCGAGAAGATCGGCGACCCCCTCACGCACCTGGTGCGCAACTCCATGGACCACGGCATCGAACCGGCCGAGGTGCGCCGTTCGCGCGGCAAGCCCGCTCATGGAACGCTCAAGCTCAACGCCTACCACGACTCCGGCAGCATCGCCATTGAGGTGTCGGACGACGGCGGCGGCCTCAACAAGCAGAAGATCCTGGCCAAGGCCATCGAGCGCGGCATCGTCAAGCCCGACCAGGTGCTGACGGACAACGAGATTCACAACCTCATCTTCGAGCCGGGTTTCTCCACTGCCGACCAGATCAACAACCTATCTGGGCGTGGTGTGGGCATGGACGTGGTCCGCCGCAACATCACCGACCTGCGCGGCAGCATCGAAATCCTCAGCACCGAGGGCATGGGCTCTACCATGCGCATCCGCCTGCCGCTCACGCTGGCCATCATCGACGGTTTCCTGGTCGGTGTGGGGGACTCGTCCTTCGTCATCCCGCTGGAGCTGGTGGTCGAGTGCGTGGAGCTGTCGCCGCAAGAGGTGCGTGCCGCACATGGCCGCCAGCAGATCAACCTGCGCGGCGAGGTGCTGCCCTTCATCCGGCTCAAGGAACTCTTCAACATCAACGAACTTCCGTCCACAGCGCCTGCCGCCGGGGCGGACACAAGCTTCGGCACGGGCGCCACCCCCTCTGGCACCCAGCCCTCGGCGGGCCCCCTCCCTGCCGAGGGTGCCGAAGGCCTTCGGGCCAACCGGCGCGAGAACATCGTGGTGGTTCAGTACGCGGGCCAGCGCGCAGGCCTCGTGGTGGACACCCTGCAAGGCGAATACCAGACCGTCATCCGCCCGCTGGGTGCCGTGTTCAACGGTTTGCAGGGCGTCAGCGGTTTCACCATTTTGGGCAGCGGGCGCGTGGCGCTCATTCTCGACGTGCCAGGCCTGGTGCGGCGCGTGGCGGGGCAGGAATCGCGCCGGGCGGCGGCACACCATGCCACCCGCGCCCTGGCGCTGCCAGGCTGACGCGCTCTGCTATTCCCCAGTCATTCCCCACATTCGGCCACTCGCTTTTTCCATAAGGAAATCATCATGTTCAAGAACATGCGCATCGCATCCAAGCTGGCATTGGGCTTCGGCCTGGTGCTGGTGTTGCTGGCCCTGGTGGCCTATGTCGGTATTACCCGGCTTGCAGCCGTACAGGCCAGTTTTGAAACAGTCAGCAGAGAGAACATGGTCAAGATCGCTGCGGCCAATGACATGCGCGACCAAGTCAATGATATCGCCCGCGCGGTTCGGAACATGATGCTGAGCGATGACCTTGCCTACACCAAGCAGCAGGGTGACCGGATCTTGAAGGGTCGAGAAACATACAACCAGACGCGCGACAAGCTTCAGGCCATGCTGGTGACCGAGGCCGCCAAGAAGATCATGGCGGACATCAACGAGGGGCAAGCCAAAACCTGGCCGTTGATCGACAGGGTCATGGAGCTTGCCAGCGCCAACAAGAATGCCGAAGCGGCTGAGGTTCTGCTGAAGGAGGTCGCACCGCTGCAGGGCAAGTGGCTGGAGGACCTGGATGCCATGGTGACCCAGCAAGAAAAGCAGACCGATGAACTGGTCGCGGAATCCAAGCATGCGTATGACGCAGCCTTCAGCCTTATTCTGGGGTTGGCTGCTGGCGCCATTCTGGCGGGGCTGGCGCTTGCATGGTTCATCACCCGTGGCATTACACGGCCGCTCGCCGAATCGGTAGCGGTAGCAAGTGCCATTGCTGCGGGCGATCTGAGCAGCAAGATCGAAGTGGACTCGAAAGACGAAACCGGCCAGCTCAAGGCAGCCATGCATCGCATGCAAGGCACGCTGCAGGGCCTGATCGACGAGATGAACCGCATGAGTGCGGAGCATGATCGCGGGGACATTGATGTGGTGATTGACGCGGGCAAATTCCAAGGCGCCTTCAAGGCCATGGGAGAAGGCGTCAACAACATGGTCAACGGCCACATTGCCGTCAAGAGAAAGGCCATGGCGTGCATCAAGGAGTTTGGTGAAGGCAACCTGGACGCGCCGCTGGAAGCGTTCCCCGGCAAGAAGAAGTTCATCAACGACAACATCGAGCAGCTGCGCGTCAACCTGCGCCGCATCGTCACCGAAATCCAGGACCTCACCGCCGCCGCCAACAAGGGCGACTTCAGCGTCAAGCTCGACCTGGCAGGCAAGAAAGGCTTCCCCCGCGCCCTGTCCGAACTGCTCAACCAGCTGAGCGACACAGTGGACACCGCCTTCAAGGACACCATCACCGTGGCCGAGGCGCTGGAACAAGGCAACCT